>JBPCJI010000229.1:0-5051 GCA_051005475.1 Thermoleophilaceae bacterium | reverse complement strand
GCTCGGTGCCTCGACCAGGCTGGTCGACGTGCGCTCGCCGCAGGAGTACTCGGGCGAGCTGATCGCCATGGCGGGCTACGAGCAGGAGGGCGCTCAACGCGGTGGGCACATCCCCGGCGCCGCCTCCGTCCCGTGGGCGCAGGCGGTGAAGGAGGACGGCACCTTCAAGTCCGCCGAAGAGCTCCGCGAGCTCTACACCGATAAGGGCGTGCTGAACGGCTCGGACATCATCGCCTACTGCCGGATCGGCGAGCGCTCGGCCCACACCTTGTTCGTGCTCCACGAACTGCTCGGCGAGGACGACGTGAAGAACTACGACGGCTCATGGACCGAGTGGGGCAACCTCGTCGATGTCCCGATCGAAAAGGGTGCCTGATCAGAGCACCGCGGGCGCTCAAGGCGCCTGATCAGAGAACCGGAGCGAGGCGATCGAGCAGGTGCTCGACGATCCGCGCGGTGGCACCCCACACCAACTGCCCCTCGACCGTGTAGGTCGGTGTCTTGATCGGCACGCCTCGGCGGATCAGCCGCCGCCTCTCGAAGCCGCGCGCCAGATCTCCGAGCGATAGCTCGAGGATCCCGGCCACCTCGGTCTCCTGGGGGCGCCACGCCTGACCGGGCTGGATGACGCCCACGAAGGGAAAGATCCGGTAGCTCGTCACGAAGGTGCCCACAGGCGGGAGCGCCCCTACCATGTCCACGCCCGTCGCGGGCAGCCCGATCTCCTCCTCGGCCTCGCGCAGCGCGGTCTGGCGCAGGTCCTCATCCGGGCTGTCCTGTCGGCCACCGGGAAAGGAGATCTCACCCGCGTGCCTGGGTAGGTCTGCCGTGCGCTCGGTGAAGACGGCCACGAGGTCTCCCGCCTCTTCGTACAGGGGCACGAGGACGGCGGCGTCGGTCTTGCCCGGAGCGTCCATCGCCGCCGCCTCCTCGGGCGCGAGCAGCACCTCGCGCAGCCGGTCAGGGGTGACGAGCATGGCGGATCAGGCTCAGAGCAGCTCGAGGCGCTCCTCGAACATGACCTCTCCCTCGAGCGTTCGGTGCACGGGGCACTTGGCCACGATCTGCATCAGCTTCTCGCGCTGCTCCTCGGGCAGCTCCTTCGGGAGCCGGACCGCCATTCGGAAGCTTGTGGGCGAGCCGCGCTGGGCCGGCTCGTAGTCCACCTCCACCACGACCTCCCCGATGTCCCAACCTCTGCGCTTCGCGTACATCTCCATCGTCACGGCGCTGCACGAGGCCAGGCTGGCGGCCAGCAGCTCCTGGGGGTTGGGGCCGGCATCCGTGCCGCCGTGACCGCGTGGCTCGTCGGAGGTGACCTCGTGGGTGCCGACCTCGATCGAGTGCTTCAGGGTCCCGTCCGCGCGCCGCGCGATGGCCTTCATGTCACTGCCTTCCCTGGAACAGCTCGGGGTCGTCCTCATCGGCGAAGCGGGCCATCGCGTAGACGGCGTCGGAGACGCGGTTGAGGTAGGTGAGGACGGTGTCGTCTGCCAGCCGGCCCTCCTCCTTCAGCGCGCTCACGCGCCGCTCGGCCCGCCGTACCGCCGTCCGCGCCACGTCAAGGCGCGCCGATAGCTCGTTGCCGCCGGGGATCACGAACTTGGGCGGCAGGTCGACCCGCTCCATGTAGCGGTCGATGTCCTCCTCCAGGCGCTCCACCATCGCCACGGTCACCTTGGAGACGCCCTCCTCCAGCCGATCCGCGGCCTCGGGTGCAGTCGCCAGCTCCGCGCCCGCCACGAAGAGCTCCTCCTGGATGCGCAGGATGTCCCTGTAGAGCTCTCCGCCTCGCTCGGCGGCCGCCCGGCAGACGCCGAGCTCGGATGCAGCCTCGTCCACCGACCCGTAGGCCTCGGGGCGCTGCGAGTACTTCTCGACGCGCCCCCCGTACCAGAGGCCGGTCGTACCGTCGTCGCCCTTGCGTGTGTAGATCTTCATTCGAGGACGTTGAATATCAGGCCGGTGGGGATCTTAGGGTGGAAGTAGGTGGACTTCGGCGGCATCGACTCGCCGGCCTCGGCCACCTCCCGCACCTGCTTCACGGGTGTGGCGCGCATGAAGAAGCCGGCGTCCCAGCGGCCGGACTCCACGGAGTCGCGCGCGTCGTCGAGGCTCTTAGAGTAGCCGAGCCCGCGCAGGTGGGAGATGTCGGCATCACTCATCCCGAGCGCGCCCTTCAGGATGATCGCCTCGAGCACCGCGGTGTCGAGGCGCCGGTAGGGCTCGGGCATGCCCTCGAGCGCGGCGTCGGCGATGGAGGCGTCCTTCAGCGTCAATCGGTAGGGCCGGCGGTGAAAGCTGTCCATGTAGCCGAGCCGGAGTCGGCCGTCGCCGTCGCCCTCGGGTTCCAGTTGGTCGCGCCCCACCTCCTCGATCTCGAAGTCCCGCTCCAGGGCTTCGCGGATTGCGAGCTGCTTGTCGGGGTCGTCCTTCAGGCCGCTGAGAAGCCGGTGGGTGGGGAACACGGTGAGGCCAGGGTCCGTGAGCGCGCAGAGAAACATCAGGACGTACCGGTGCCCGCCCTCGCCGCCGACCTCCTCCGCGTAGACGCGCGCCGTCTCGTATCGGTGGTGGCCGTCGGCGATCAGCAGCTCGGCGCCGGCAAGGGCGGACTGCAGCGATGCCACGGCCTCGGCGTCGGCGATCCGCCACAGTGCGTTCGAGGTGCCCTCGTGATCGGCGGCCTCGGCGAAGGGGGCTGTCCCGGCCGCGGCCTCGAGGGTCCTGGCCACCGCGCCGGAACGGTCCGGGAACAGGCTGAAGATGGGGGAGAGGTTCGCGCGCGTGGCGCGGGTCAGGCGCAGGCGATCCTCCTTCGGCCCGGGGTGCGTGCGTTCGTGCGGGCGGATGCGGCCCTTCCCGTAGTCCTCCACGCGCACGCGCGCGAAGATCCCCCGTCGCCGGCGCTCGGCCCCGCCCGGGGCGACGTAGCGCTGCTCGAGCGCCCAGAAGGCCGGCTCGGACTCGTGCGTGAGGATGCCCTCCCGCCGCCAGGCTGTGAACGTCTCCCCGGCATGCGCGTAGGGGTCGCCCCCGTCCGGCGCGTGGGGAAGGTCTATCTCCACCACGTTGAAGGGGCTCCTGGCCTTGAGGGCGGCCCGCAGCTCGTCGTCGATCACGTCGTAGGGGGGCGCGATCACCGCCTCGAGCGAGCCGACGGCCGAGGGCTCGTAGCGGACGGTCTGGAGCGGCTGGATATCGGCCATGCGAGGGCGACACCCTACTGGCCGACCGGCCCGGCCGGAGCGCCCGCCCGCTGGCGGGCAAGCGCGTTCTGCGTGCGGATCAGGGCGCCTCGGAGGGCGCGGGCGCGCCGGCGCAGCGACGCCGAGCGGCGGCGCTCGCGGTTGAGCTCCGAGCGCAGGCGGGCGACGGCGGCGCGGGCGTCGCGGAGCGCAAGCTTGTCCTGCCGGCTCTCGGAGCGCGCCCGGTCCAGTGCCGCGGCGGCGGCGGGAGGGACGACCCTGTCGTCATCCGCGGCGATTCGCGCGATCGCAAAGCCCGCCCCCACGAGGGCGAGGGCCACCAGTAGCTGGGCCGCCACCACGCGCGGTTGCTCGGAGAGCCGGCGGCGCATCAGACCAGCTGCTCGGCCACCGCGACGCCGAGCTGCTTGATCGGGACGCGCGTCGAGCGGTCAAGCGCCTCGAGCGCGTAGGTGCCGGAGTCGAGCATGGTCCGCAGGCGCTCGTCGTAGGGGAGGGCCAGGCGGCGGTGAAGCCGATGCTCCCGGAAGCGGTCCTCGACCGCCCTGAGCTCCCCGGCGCTGCGCTTGCGCGCCTGGTTGAGCACGAGCGTGGCGTGGTCGTGGCGTAGATGGCGCAGCGCGCCGAGCACCCGCGTCGCGGTGATCCACTCGGGGGTGGTGACCACCACGAGCTGGTCGGCGCGCTCGACCGCAAAGCGGGCGATCGGGTCGGTGATCCCCGTGCCGAGGTCGAGCAGCACGACCTCGTAGAGCTGCCCCAGGAAGGCCAGCAGCTCGCCGTAGAGCTGCGGGGTCATCTGCGCCATCACCTCGGCGTGGTCGGGCGCGGCGAGCACGTGCAGGCCCGTGGGGAGCTGAGAGACATACGGGCGCAGCTCGGCCGCCGTGTGGATGCGCTCGCGCTCGGCGATCACGTCCGCGAGCGAGCGCTCCGAGCGCACGGAATCCGGGGCGAGCGCGGCGAGCGTCCCGAAGTCGGGGTTGGCGTCGACCGCCACCACCCGCAGCTTCAGGTGGCCGGCCAGCAGGTTCCCCAGGAGGAACGTGCTGGTGGTCTTGCCGACCCCGCCCTTCGGGCTGATCACCGCCAAGGTGTTGGTCCGCGTGGGCCCGGGCTGGGAGCGCAATCCGGCCTCCAGGGCGGCCTCCTCGCGTTCGCGCTCGCTCGTGAGCAGCGTGCTCAGACGCGCGCGGATCCGCGAGACCGGCGTGTCGCGCACCTCGCGCCCGTCGATCAGCGGCTTGGCGTAGACCTCCCGGCGGCGCAGGGCGGGCCGGGTGAAGTGAGGCTCGGTGGCCGGCGGGTCGACAGCCGGCGGGTCGGCAGCGGGATCGGGCGGGTGATCGTCGGAGCTTGACACCTGAGGCCTATAGCGATACCACAGTCCCATGAGCACCGAGGTGCGTGCGGCCTGCCCCCACGACTGCCCGGATACCTGTGCCATGCTCGTGACGGTGGAGGAGGGGCGTGCCACCCAGGTGGCGGGCAACCCCGACCAGCCGGTCACGGCCGGTTTCCTCTGCGGCAAGGTGTCCAACTACCTCGAGCGCGTGTATTCCGAGGAGCGGCTCCTCCATCCGCTGATCCGTACAGGTGCGAAGGGCGAGGCCTCGTTTCGCCGGGCCTCCTGGGACGAGGCGCTCGACCGCGTGGCCGAAGGCCTCTCCGCCGCCATCGATGCCCACGGGGGCGAGTCGATCCTCCCATACAGCTACATGGGCACCCAGGGGCTGCTCCAGGGCGACCTGATGAGCGCCAGGGTGATGAACGCGCTCGGGGCCTCCGACCTCGAGCGCACGATCTGCGCCAGCGCGGGGATCACGGGCGTGGTCGCCACCC
>JBPCJI010000228.1:0-8101 GCA_051005475.1 Thermoleophilaceae bacterium | reverse complement strand
GCGAGGAGCGGATCTGGGACGACCTCGGCACGGTGGTGAAACGGGCGGGAGGGGCGGATGCGATCCGGGAGTGCCGGGGCCTGTACACCGCCCCCTTCCTGACCCAGCTCGTGGCGTACGAGCTGCGCGTGCCGAGCATCAGGGTCGGGATCCGGCGCACGATCCCACCGGCGGCGATCCTGCAGGGACGCACGAGCGACGTGGCTCCGCTGCTGCCAAAGCCGACCGATGCGCGCTTTCGGCTGGTAGGTACACAGGGCAGCGGGAGGCTCCTCACCGTTGCGCCCGAAGGGCCCGGGAGATGCCCGGCCGCGGACCGGGACGCGCCGCGCATCAAGCCCTGATCTGAGGTCGAGGAAACCCGCGGGTGGGGTCCGCCAAACGTCCAGGTTCGGCTCCTCTGAGTCAGCGCGCCCCACGGGGCGCCGAAGTGATTTCACATGCTTCGATACCGCCCCCTCCTCTCACTGTCCGTCCTGGTCCTCTCCCTGGCGCTCGCGCCGGCCGCTGGCGCCCAGGTGTCCCTGCCGCCCCTGCCGCCCCTGCCCGGCCTGCCGCAGCTGCCCACCCCGCCGCCGGTTCCCACCCCGCCCCAAGACCCACGCGGCGTCGATCCCAGCTCTCCCAATCCGCTGATCGGCCAGAGGTGGGTTCTCGACCGCCAGTGGGGAGTAGCCTGGCGTGCCGCCCGCGACCTGCGTAGCAGTGGCCGTAGCGGCGACGCTCAGCTGGTCGAGCGCATCGCGGTCAACCCGGTCTTCAAGAAGTTCGGCAAGTACGACAGGTCGCCCGCCGACGCCGTTCGAAAGTACATCCAGCGCGCCCGGCAAGCGGAGCCCGGGGCCACCCCGCAGATCCAGATCATGCGGCACGAGGGCGAGGAGTGCCACCCGCGCTACCTCGCCGGCGGCGTCGCGGCAGACAACTCCTACAAGCGCTGGCTGGACGGCCTCGCGGACGGCATCGGCAACAGCCGCGTGGTGATCGCCTACGAGCCCGACTCCGTCGGCACCGTCGACTGCCTGGCACGCCACCGCCGCGCCGCTCGCTACAGGATGCTCGCATGGGGCGTCGATCGCGTCTCGCAGCTGCCCAACGCCACCGTGTACATCGAGGGCGGTGCCTGCGACTGGAAGCCGGCCAGCATAATCGCCAAGCGGCTGCGCAAGATCGGCATCCACAAGGTCCGCGGCTTCATGGTGAACGCCACTCACTACGCCTCCACGCGGTGCAACCTGAACTACGGCCGGCAGCTCTCCCGCATGGTCGGTGGCAAGCACTTCATCATCAACACCTCGGAGAACGGCAACGGGGGCCAGTACTTCTACGCGCGGACCTCCCAGGGCAGGCGCCGCAACACCGTCTGGTGCAACCCCACCAACACCAAGATGGGCCCACGGCCCACCACCAACACCGGCGACCCGCTGGCCGACGCCTTCGTCTACATCGGGCGCCCCGGCTTCTCCAGCGGGCGCTGCAACGGCGGGCCGCAAACCGGCTCCTGGTGGCTCGAGCGCGCGCTCACCCTCGCCCGCCGCGGCTAGAGCTCGTCGCGGCCGAGGTTCGGCAGCTGGGGATGGCGTGGCAGGTGCTCGGGCGGCTCCCCGTAGCCCTGCGTGCACCTCCGCAGCCGGTAGATCGTGACCTCGGGCCCCGGACGGTCATACGCGGTGGGGTAGTAGTTGAACGTGAGGTCGAAATCGAGCGGCACAGGGTCGCGGCCCGGATCGTAGGGGCTGTAGCGCCCGATCACGTCGGCCTCGCGCTCCAGCCGGCGGTAGTAGGCCAGGGCGCGTGAGCGCACGCGCTCGGGCCTGCTGGTGGCCACTCGGCTGCGCACCGTGCTGAAGGTCACGACGTGGCAGTAGCCGTTGCGGCGGTACTGGTCGATCACGGCGGGAGAGATGAAGTAGTGCCACGCCGATGCGCGCGCCGAACCATCCGGGCGAGAGAACTGGCCCGGCTTGTGGAGCTTGCAGCGCCATCCGCCCCCCACGGTGCGGACATACCAGGAGCCCGGGCGCCCGGGGCAGCCGCGGCGGACGGTCGGGGGCACGGCCTCGCCGCCGGGGGTGAGCCGGTAGTAGCGCCCGGAGACGTCCGGCTCGATCGAGATGCGCATCTGCGGCGGGTAGCGCCCCACGAGGAAGTCCCGCGCCTGCACGCGCGTGTCCTTGCGGGCGATCACGCGGGCGGTGCGCACGTCGGCCGCCAGGGACTGCGCGAGCAGACCCCCTGTCAGCAGGAGCACCGCGCCGGCCTGCACCAGCGCGCGCCGGGGGAGGGCGTCGGCGAGCCGGCCCACCGCCAGCGCTGCGAGGATGGCCAGGGCCGGGTAGGCCGGCAGCAGCCAGCGGCCAAAGAAGCGCGCCTGGAGGGCCAGGTAGATGAGCAGGGCCACGGGAAAGCTCGCCACCAGCAGCAGCCGCATCCTGTCGCGCAGCGCCAGCACCACCGCCCCGGCAAGGGCGGCGCCGAGCGGGAGCCAGCCAAACCCCCAGGTGAGGCTTTCCAGGTAGAAGGGAAGCCCACCGCTGCCCTGCCCGGGCTTCTCCTGCCGCGCTGCCACGCCCGCCTGGTCCTGCAGCGCGCCCCATGCCTCGTCGGCGTTCAGCACCAGATACGGGTTGCTCAGCAGGACGATCGCGGCGGCCGCGCCGAGCCCGGCGGCGAGATATCCCAGCACAGCAGGTCCGTCGCGCTTGAGGCGCGTTGCCGCGGCGATCAGAAGCGGAATCACGAGCAGACCCGTCGTGTACTTGAAGGCCAGTGCCACGCCGATCGCCAGCCCGGTGAGCAGGAACCACCGGCGCCCGCCGCCCTCGTAGATCCTCACGGCACCGAAGATCGCGAGCGAGACGCCGATCAGCGCCCCCACATCCGACACGGCCACCCGCGAGATGGAGACGGGCAGGAAGGCGAAGGTGAGCATCGCGGCCGCCACGAGGCCCTCGCGCACGCCCCATAGCCTGCGGGCCACCAGGTAGAGCGCCGCCACCGCGGCGGTCCCCAGCATCGCCGCCAGGATCCGGGCGGTCAGGAAGATGTCCGATGCGTCCTTGTGGAACTGCACGTTGACCCCGTCGAAGCGGGCGTCCAGGCGCAGGCCGAGCGGACCGTAGATGAGCCACAGGACCCGGTTGATCAGGTAAGTGAAGAGGGCCGGGTTGTGGTAGTAGCCGGGGTCAAAGCCGCGCTCGAACATCAGCACCGCCGGCTCGGTGAAGTGGCGGGCCTCGTCCACGCTCCAGACGTAGGGAAGGCCGTAGTCGATGTTCCAGAGCCGCACCGCGAGCGCGGCCGCGAGCAGCAGCCCCACCACGATCCACTCCGGCCGCAGGATCGAGTGCAGGGCGCGCGGGAGGCGGCGGGCGGAGCTCAGACGACCGGCCCGGCTGCCGAGGTCCCTGCCCCGGCCCCCGCCTCCGAGGCCTGGGCGGTCAGGGCGGTGGCGCGTTCCAGCTCCGCCAGCCGGTCCATGGGGAGCGGGCCGTAGCCCGTCGAGTCGGACACCTCCAGCAAGAGCTGCTCGTAGGCCGCCGCCACGGCGTCCCAGGAGTACAGCTCGGCACGCTCGAGGGCCCGCTCCCGAAAGCCCTCGACCAGCGCCTGATCCTCCAGCAGTCGCTCGAGCTGGCGCGCCAGATCCGGCACGCCCTCCTCGCCCGAGAAGTAGACGCCCGCATCCCCGACCGTCTCCGCGTTGGGGCGGTAGTCGTTCACGAGCACGCAGCTCCCGGCGGCAAGCGCCTCGAGGATGACCGGGTGCGTCCCGCCGACCTCCGTGGGAGCACAGAAGAGGTAGGCGTTCTTCTGGAGCTCCCAGTAACCGGGCCCAAAGACGTAACCGGGGAAGAGCACCCGCGGATCGGCGGCGCGGCGGACGCGGTTGATGTACTCGGACGCATAGGGCGCGCCGCCCACCACCACCAGCTTCATCCCGCGCGTCTTCGCGTTGGGAATGCGCGACCACGCCTCCACGAGCAGGTGGGGATTGTTCTCCGGCTCGAGCCGCCCGACGAAGAGCACGTAGCGCCGCGGCTCGAGGCCCAGGCGCTCGAGCACGTCGGTGTCCTCCCTGGCCGGCACCTCGGCTCCATAGGGCACCACGCCTATCTGGCGGCCGTAGCGCTGCTCGTAGATCGCGGCCACCGCGTAGGAGTCGGTGATGGCCCGCGTGGCCATCCGCGGCGAGAGGCGCTCGGCCGCCCGCAGGTAGGACTTGGCGAAGCGGTTCCACTTGCGGCGGTCGGAGTCGAGCCCGTCCACATTGATCACGGTGGGGATGCCGGCCACCCGCGTGATCATGCAGAGCGGGCTGTTGCCGGCGATGAAGAAGAGGGCCACGTCGGGCTTCACCCGCCGCGCCGCGTGAACGCTGGAGAGCAGCGTGTGCACGAAGGTGTCGAGGTACTTGTTGCGCACCGTGGGCAGATGCACCAGCTGAGCGCCCTTCCACTCGCGGATGTTGGGATCCACCACGTGCGGTCGGCAGTAGACCGAGACCCGGTGTCCCCGCGCCGTGAGGCGGCTGGTGATCTGCTCGACCGCGGTCTCGAAGCCGCTGTAGGAAGCGGGAATCCCCCGTGTCCCGAGGATGGCGACGTTCATCTGCAGGCGAGGGTATAGGCCCGTTCGTGCGCCTGAGCCGATGCGTCCCAGCTGAAACGCGCCGCGCTCTCGCGGCCACGGCGCGAAAGCTCCGCCCTCAGCGACGCGTCGGTGCAGACGCGCCCGATCGCCTCCGCCAGCTCGGCCGCGCCCGCGACGAGCAGCGCCGCGGCGCCGGCCAGCTCCTCGGTTGCCTCGTTGCGCACCGCCACCACGGGGGTCCCGAGCGCCAGCGCCTCCAGCACCGTGAGCCCGAAGCCCTCGTGGGCCGACGGGTGCACCAGGGCGATGGCGGCGCCGTGAAGGGCGAGCAGCTCCGCGTGCGATGGCAGGGCCACGCCGCGGACGCCGGGGGCGCCCGCCGCTCCGGCCGCCGCGCCCGCGAGCACGAGCTCCACCGGCTCGGGCGTCGCGCGGCGGTAGCGCGAGTAGGCCTCGAGCAGGAGGCCCACGTTCTTGCGCTCCTGCGCATCGCCGACGTAGAGCAGGTGGGAGCGCTCTGCCGGCAGCGGCTCGAGGCCCTCGACCTGGCCCGGCCCGTGGGGTGCGACGACGGTGCGGGAGCGGTCGGCGCCGAGGATGCTCGCGGCCTCCGCGGCAGTGTGCTCGGACACGCACACGAGCGCCTGGTTGCGGGTGGCGGCGCGGCGGTAGGCACGCCGGGCCAGCGCTCGCCAGACCCTGCCATAGCCCCGGGGCATCGCCTCGAAGGCCAGGTCGTGGACGGTCGCCACCTGGGCGCAGGCCACGCGGCGGCTGTGGGCCGGCAGCGGGTGGTGCACCACCTCGGCTCCCGACCGCCGGGCGGCGGCCGGGAGCCCCCGGTGCAGCCAGTGGAGGTCGAGCAGCGCATTGACCGCGCTACGCAGCGCGTTTCCCGCGCCCGCGGGCAGGCGGCGCGGCTGGGCAGCGAGCACCAGCTCGACCTTGCCCCGCTCTTGCAGGGCGCGGACCAGCTGCTCCACGTAGACGCCGGTGCCCGACGGGCCCCTCTGGACGTAGCTCGTGTCGATCAGGACCCTCAAGCGGCCTTACCTGCTCGCCACGGCCATCAGCGTCCCGGCCGCGCGCCGGACGGCGCCGGGCTCGAACCCGAGCGCATCCAGAAGGGCCGCGAGCGAGCGCCCCGTCAGGAACCGGATGTGAAGGGAGAGCGGGTCGAAGCGCCCCTCGAAGCCGCGTACGAGCACGTCCAAGCCGGTGAGCCGGCCGTGCGCGGGGGTCGTGATCGCCAGCCGGCCACCGGGTCGCAGCACGCGGCGGACCTCGGAGAGCAGCAGCTGCACGTCTCGCACGTGCTCGATCGTCTCCGCGCAGAGCACGAGCTCGAACGAGCCGTCCGCGAACGGGAGCGGCCCGTCGGGTGCGAGGTGGACCACCCGCGCGGAGGGAAGCCGTGCCCGCGCGTACGCGAGCGCCACCTGTGATACGTCTGCCGCCACCAGCTCCTCGGCCCGCAGCTCGGCGCTCAGCCGCCCGTCCCCGCAACCGAGGTCCAGCGCGGGCGCCGATCCCCCCAGGTCGTGGACGAACCTCACGAGGTGCGGTGGCGGCGGGCCCGGTTCGGTGGGGACGAGCCGCCAGATGTCTTCGTCATACCGGCTCATCGGCGGGCTACGCTACCTGGCGCGCGGTGCCCCCTTCTACGCTACCTGCCATGCCCAGGCCCGCCGTGGACGTGGTGGTCCCGTTCCTGGGGCCGCCCGCCGGGCTGGACGAGCTGTCTGGCCGGCTCGCGCGACTTCGGCTGGCGGCCGGGGACACGCTCACGATCGTCGACAACCGGCCCGACGCGCCCCCGCGGCCGGCACCCGACGCGCCCCCGCGGCCGGCACCCGGTGAGTCGTGCGTGGCCTCCGCTCCCCGGCTTCAGACGCCGGCGTTCGCCCGCAACTGCGGCGCCGCCCGGGGAACGGCGCCGTGGCTCGTGTTCGTGGACGCCGACACCGCGGTGCCCGAGGACCTGCTCGACCGCTACTTCGACGAGGCGCCGCGGCCGGACACGGGCCTGCTGGCGGGCGAGATCATCGACGAGAGCCCCGCCGCGCGCGGTGAGAACCCGGGCGGTCGCGGTGAGAACCCGGGCGCGCGCGGTGAGAACCCGGGCGGTCGCGGCGAGCCGCCCGCCGCGCGCTGGGCGCGCCTCACCGCGAGCATGGGCCAGGACACGACGCTGCGGCGCGGGCCCTGGGCGTTTGCCCAAACCGCCAACTGCGCCGTCCGGCGCGAGGCCTTCGCCGCCGTGGGCGGCTTCCGCGAGGAGCTGCGCGCGTGCGAGGACGCGGACCTCTGCTACCGGCTTGCGGCCTCAGGCTGGGCGATCGAGCGGCGCGAGCGCGCGTGTGTGGGACATATCAGCCGAGACACGATGCGTGCTCTGCTTCACCAGCAGCTCGTGCACGGAGCGGGGATCGGGTGGCTCGAGCGCGAGTACCCCGGCGCGGCGCCCGCCCGGCGGTGGCCCGGATTCCTGCTGTGGGGGCTTCGGAGCGCGGGCTCGGGCCTCGCGGGCGCGCTGCGGAGCCGGGACCGCGACGCGGCGACCGTCGCGCTGATCGACCCGCTCGTGGCGTGGACGCGCGAGCTCGGACGGCTGCGGTCGAACACGCGGGGGGCACGGTGAGCTCCGCTTGCTGCTCGACCGACCGCGCGAGGGGGTGTTGTTGATTTGTTGACTCCTCGCGTACGGGAAAACAAGACCCCCTCCGTATCGACAGACCCAGCGCGGGTGCTCGCCGTCGCGCAGACCGGCGAGCTCGGCGGCGCCGAGTACGCGCTCCTGCGCCTGGCGCCGCTGCTGCCGCTGTACGGCTTCGAGGTGGAGATCGCCTCCCCCGCCCCGGGTCCGCTCGAGGATGCCGCCCGTGAGGCGGGCATCGCGACCCACCGGCTCGCGGTCGGCGGGCTGCGCGCCCGAGCCTGGGCGGGGGCGGTCGCGGCGCTCCCCCGCGCGCGGACGATCGTCAGGGCGGGTGGGTTTGGGCTCGCCTGGCTGAACGGCACGGTGGCGCAGCGGCTGGCCCCGGGTCTGGGCCGGACGGTGCTCGTGCCGCACGTCCACGACCTGCTCGACCGCACCCCGCTGCCGTGGCGCAGCCGTCGCTTCTGGTCGCGTGCCCCGATCGTGCTGTGTGACTCGCAGGCCGTCGCTGACCGCTCGCGCGCGCTCGGCGCGCCGGCGCGGGCGCTGCGCGTGGTCCACTGCCCCGTCGCCCCGGTCGAGCCGGCGCAACGGCCGGAATGGGCGGACGGGCGTCCCGTGGTGGGCTTCGTCGGCCGGCTGGAGCCGCGCAAGGGACCGCTCGACCTCCTGCGCGCGCTGCCGGCCCTGGCCGAGCGGGTCCCGGGCGTGCGGCTCGTGCTCGTCGGCTCGGAAGGGCTCGGCGATGCGCACGGCGATGTGCGCGGCAGTGCGCGCGCCTACGCGAAGGAGGTGCGCGCCGAGGCCGCCCGTCACGGAGAGCGGGTGCTGATGCTCGCGGGCATCCCC
>JBPCJI010000227.1:0-15992 GCA_051005475.1 Thermoleophilaceae bacterium | reverse complement strand
CGAAGCGGCGCCCGGGATGTGGCCTCCGCGCTGGGCGCCCTCCTGCTCGTAGCCCGCCATGGCTATCAGCTCTCCCGAGTACTCCTGCGGCGAGCGCACGTCGACCAGCCTGGTCGAGGCACCGAGCGCGGCGCCGACCTCCTCGCGCCTGGCGCGGATCGCATCGTCACCCGGCTGGGCGGTGAAGCCGGCGGCCGCGTGGTCCGGGGCGTCGGTCGTGGTGGGCCGGCCCTCGGAGATCCACTTCTCGCGCGGGCCGTCCATCAGCTTCACGTTGTGGTGCCCGTAGTACTTGAGATACCAGTAGGTGTAGGCGGCAAACCAGTTGTTGCGGTCGCCGTAGAGCACGACCGTGTGGTCGTTCGACACGCCGCGGCTGCCGAACAGCTCGCCAAACTCATCGGGCCCCAGGAAGTCACGCTTGACCTGGTCCTGCAGGTCGGTCTTCCAGTCGAACCCGATCGCGCCCGGGATGTGCGCCTCGGCGTATAGCGCGGGGTTCTCGTCCACCTCGACGATGCGCACGGCCTCATCGCCCAGATGGTCCTCGACCCACTGGGTGTCAACCAGTACGTCCTTCGCGTAGTCGGCCACTGGTGCCTCCTCAAGGGGTGAAAGTTGGTAGGGATTGCTCATATTAGTGGCGGCGGGCCCTCGACACGGTGGCGTGCCGGCCGGCCTGGACCGCCGGGATAGTGACTTCCGGCTGCGGGGCTTTAGTCTCAGGGGGATGAGCGGCGCGGTTCAGCCCCGCGGATCATCGGCCGCACTCGACTACCGGCCGACGTCCGCCTGGGACGAGGGCTTCCACGCCGACGGCACCCCGCGGGCGCACTACTCTGCCCTGCTCGACGAACTCGCCGCGACCGACCTGCCCGCCCTGCGGGATGCCGTGGCGTCCGAGATGCGCGATGTGGCCTTCGGCGAGAACGAGCACACCACCCCCTTCCGCCTCGATCCCGTTCCGCGACTGATCGAGGCCGACGAGTGGGATCTCCTCGCACGGGGGCTGGCACAGCGGGTGCGGGCGCTCGGGGCCTTTCTCGCCGACGCCTACGGGGACCGCGCGATGGTGACCGCCGGAAGGATCCCCGAGCGCGTGATCGAGTCGGCCGACCGCTTCGAGCCGTCGATGCGGGGCGCGCTCGCGCCGATGACGGGCTGCGTGGCCGGGCTCGACCTCGTGCGCGGCTGCGACGGAATCCTGCAGGTGCTCGAGGACAACATGCGCACGCCGTCGGGCATCGCCTACATGGCCGCGGGACGCGCGGCTCTGGACAGCCGGCTCCCCTGGTCGCCGCCCGCCGGCCGGGGCGACCCAGACGAGGCGTTCGACATGCTGGGCGCGGCCCTGCGAGCCTCGGCCCCCGACGGCGGGGGCGACCCCTCGATCGCCCTGCTCTCCGACGGCCCCGGCAACAGCGCCTGGTGGGAGCACCGAGTGATCGCCGGGCGGCTCGGGGTGCCGATCGTCTCTCCCTCCGACCTGCTCGTGCGCGGCGGGCGACTGTACGCGCGCGTCGATGACGACGGCGCGCGAGAGCTGCAGGTGGTCTACCGCCGCACCGGCGAGGATCGGCTGCATGACGAAAAAGGGGAGGCGACCTGGCTCGGGGAAGCGCTCATGGGCCCGTGTGGCGAGGGTGCGCTGAGCGTTGTCAATCCGCTCGGCGCCGGGCTTGCCGATGACAAGCTCGTGCACGCCTACGTCGAGGAGATGGTGCGCTTCTATCTGGGCGAGGAGCCGCTCGTGCCCTCGGTACGTACCTTCGACCTCGGCGACGAGGAGGTGCTGAAGGAGGTGCTGCCGCGCCTCGGCGAGCTCGTCGTCAAGCCCCGCACCGGCCACGGGGGCGCGGGCGTGGTCGTCTGCCCTCACGCCACCGGTGAGGATCGCGAAGCCGTGGCGCGGCGGGTGCAGGCGGAGCCGGATGCCTGGGTGGCACAGGAGATGGTGATGCTCTCCACCCACCCAACCTTGTGTGAGGGCCGGCTCGAGCCTCGTCACGTCGACCTGCGGCCGTACGTGATCGGCGCGGACGATGCGGCCGCCGCCGTGCCCGGTGCCCTGACGCGGGTCGCGTTCGGCGCGGGTGCGCTGGTGGTGAACAGCTCGCGGAATGGCGGGGGAAAGGACACTTGGGTGCTTTCGTGAGGCCGCTCATCGGCGTGACCACATCCGAGGTGCGCCTGGCCGAGCAGGTCCGCCAGACCCCCCAGGGTGAGCCGCCCCGCCCCGAGATGGCGCTGGGGCTCACCTACCTGCGGGCGATCGAGGCGGCAGGCGCCCTGCCCGTGGTGATGCCCCCGCTGCACCTCGAGGCGGTGGAGCCGCTGCTCGCGCGCCTTTCGGGCGTGTGCCTCTCCGGCGGGCCCGACCTCGACCCGGACGCCTACGACGAGCGCCGCCACCCCAAGCTGGGGCCGGTGGAGCCCGAGCTCGATCGCTTCGAGCTGGAGCTGGCACGCCGCGCGGATCAGCGCGGGCTGCCGATCCTCGCCGTGTGCCGCGGCGCGCAGACGCTCAACGTGGCGCGCGGGGGCACCCTTCACCAACACCTGCCCGACCGCCCGGGAGTGACCATCGACCACCGCCAGGGGGCTGCCGGCACCGAGGTCACCCACGACGTAACGATCGCCCCCGACAGCATGCTCGCCCGCACCATGGGCCGTCACGAGGCACAGGTCAACTCCTTTCACCACCAGGGCATCAACCGCCTCGGCACGGGGTTGCGCGTGGTGGCGTGGTCACCCGACGGCGTGATCGAGGGGATCGAGGCGCCCGCGCGCGACTTCCTCGTCGGCGTGCAGTGGCACGCCGAGTGCCTCGTCGAGCGGCCCGAGCAGGCAGCGCTGTTCGCGGGCCTGGTGAGCGCCGCCGCGGCCTTCGAGGCCGCCGGCGGGGAGCGCGCGGCGTGAGCGAGCTCCCGGAGTGGGCGATCTGGAAGCGGGGCCACGAGTACACCCTCGGCGTAGAGGAGGAGGTGATGCTCCTGAACCCCCACGACTGGTCGCTCGCGCAGCAGATGGACAGGGTGTTGCCCGCGCTGTCGGCGGAGCTGTCGGGGTGCGTGACACCCGAGACCCACCGCTCGGCCCTCGAGCTGACCTCTGGCGTGCACGCCGGTGCGGCGGGAGTCGCCACCCAGCTCCTCGCTCTGAGGCGGATGCTCGAAGGGGAGCTCGCTCCGTTGGGGCTCGCCTGCGCCAGCTCGGCCACCCACCCTTCGACCATCTGGCACGAGACGGTCGTGTCGAGTGCCGAGCGCTACCAGCTCGTCTACGGCTCGATGCGCGAGCTGGCGCGCCGGGAGCCCACCTTCGCGCTGCACGTGCACGTGGGCGTGGATCACCCGGAGGACGGCATCCGACTGACCAACCGGATGCGCGCCCACCTGCCGCTGCTGCTGGCGCTCTCGGTGAACTCGCCCTTCTGGCAGGGCAGGGACAGCGGACTCGGCTCGGCGCGGACACCCCTGTTCCAGGCGTTTCCTCGCGTGGGCATCCCGCGGGCCTTCCAGAGCTATTCCGACTGGGTGGGCACGGTGGACCGGCTGATCCGCTGCGACGCGTTCCCGGAGCCCACCTTCCTGTGGTGGGACGTCCGGCCCCAACCGCGCTTCGGCACAGTGGAGGTACGCATCCTCGACGCGCAGACCACGGTGGCCGAGACCGTCGCGCTGGCGGCGCTCGTGCAGTGCATCGCGCGGCTCGAGATCGTGGACGGCTACGCCCCCGAAGGGCTCGTGTGCGAGCAGGAGGTGCTCGACGAGAACCGCTTCATCGCCGCCAGGGACGGCATGGAGGCGAAGCTGATCGACCCGGTGGCCGAGTGCCCCGTACCCGCTCGGGACCAGCTCGCGGAGCTGCTGAGCGCCTGCTCGCCGCACGCGGACGCACTCGGTTGCCGGCGCGAGCTCGAGCCCATCTCCGCGCTGGCCGTGAAGACCGGCGCGCAACGACAGCTCGATCTGGCGCGGCGGGGAGACCGGCTTCCGGGGCTCGTCGCGCACATGGCAGAGGCCTTTTGCGCCGAGGGGTATCCTGGATCAGATGGAGAGCGCTCCGCTTCGTCCGGTTCCATCGCGCCCGCCAGGCGCGATAGCGCCGGCTGAGGCCGTCCGCTTCGCCACGCGCGAGCTGCCCGGGCTGGACGGACCGGCTGCGGAGGCGCTTGCCCTGATCGCCCTCGCAGGCCGCTCGCGCGAAGAGGTCGGCGGCGGGACCGGCCTGTCCGGCGACGAGCTGGCCGACGCGCTTGCCCGGGCGCGCAAGGCGCTGCGGCGAAGGCTCCATCCGCTTCCGGGAAGCGGCTGGTGTGAGCGCGCAGAGCGCCTGATCTCCGACCGGATCGACGGTGCGCTCGAGGCGCCGGGGCCCGCGCGGCTCAAGGCTCACCTGGTCAACTGCTCGCGCTGCGTCGAGCACGAGCGCCGGCTCGCCCAGGCCCAGGATGCGCTCGTGACCGGATTCCTGGACGCCCATGCCGCGGGGGATCCCGGGTACGACGTACCGCCGGACGCGCCGGCGGACGCAGGCCCGGCCCGCCTGTCCGTGCTCCACGTGGTCCCCAGCCCTGCGCTGTTGCCCCCCCCATCCTCGCTCCGGGTCCTGCCGGTGCCGGCGCCTCCTGCCGAGCTCGAGGCGCCCGCGGCCGAGGTGGAGGGCCCCGCGGCGGAGGTGGAGGCGCCGGCGGCCGAGGTGGAGGGCCCCGCGGCCGAGGTGGAGGCGCCGGCGGCGCCCACGGCGGAGATCCCGCCCGCCCCGGCCTGGCGGCCCCCCGCCGTGGCTCTGCCTGCAGCGCTGCCCGCGCCCCCGAGAGCGCCCCTGCCCGCGCCCGCACCCTGGCAGTACCTGCCGCCGCCGCGGCCGGTTCCTGCTTCGCGCGCAGCGCTCGAGGCCGAGAGCACGTGGACGACGGTAGGGCCGCTCGTGGTGGTGCTGATGCTGGCGGTAGCGGTCTTCGCGCTCGCCGGCGTGCTCGCCACCGGCGTCTGACACGTTCTGAGGCCCTACGTCAGGCCGTCAGGACATGCGCCAGCGCCGTGCGCATTGCGGTGATCCACTCCCCGATCGGCGTCGGCCCCTGCTCGACCACGCCCACGGGCATTCGGTGCGTGGTCCCCGCCGCACGGGCGATGGCGCTCCCCTCGGCCAGCAGTCCGCCCGGCACGGTACCGGCTGCCTCATAGACAAGCCCCCTGACCGGCGTGTCCACGAGCTTCCCCAGCAGCGACTGCAGCCGGGGCCCGTGCAGCGCCGTCACGGCCTCGGGCGTCCCCTCGGCGGTGCCCATCAACCAGCAGATGGCGCTCACGCCCTCGAGCAGGGGCAGCAGCGTGCCGAGACGGTCGGGATCTGCCTGTACGGCCTGCGCTCCCACCGCCTCGATCTCGGCAAGGAGAGCGGAGGAACGGGTGGTGCCGCGGACCACGTGGCCTTCTGCCAGAAGGGAGGTGGCGAGCGTTCGGCCACGGCAGCCACAGCCCACGATGAGGATTCGCGCCACAGGGAGGCCAGCCTAGCTCGGACGGGGTCTCGCCTCTGGGCCTCGCGCGCCCACGGCACGAAGAAGCCCCATCGTCCTGCCCTGACCCCATATAGCAAGGACAATCCAGGACGGCGAGGTCGATTCTCAGGCGCCGGTGGCGAGCGGGTGGGTGGGGCGCCAGTCCACCTGCGCGGCCCCGGAGCCCGGATATCACCTGCCGATCGCCAGGAAGATCAACACCACCACCACGAGGGCGCAGGACACGAACAGCCCGAAGCCGTCCACGCCGCCGAGTCCAATCCGGGGGACGGTTAGGCTCACCAGCCCGTGATCGACTTCGAGCTAACCGACGAGCAGCGGCTCGTCCGCGACACCGCACGGGAGTTCGCGGACGCCGAGATCGCGCCCCGCGCGCGAGAGAGCGATCGCTCCGGGCGCTTCGATACCGAGGTCGTGGCGAAGATGGCCTCGATGGGGTTCATCGGGGCGATCCTCCCCGAGGAGTACGGCGGTCGGGGGATCGACCACCGCACCTACGCCCTGATCGTGGAGGAGATCGGGCGCGCCGATTCCTCCGTGCGCACGGTCGTATCGGTGAACACCTCGCTCGTGGGGGCGGCGATCGCGACCTGGGGCAGCGAGGGACAGAAGCGCCGCCACCTCCCGGGCATCTGCTCGGGCGAGGCGCTCGGCTGCTTTGCGCTCACCGAGCCCGACACCGGCTCCGACGCAGCCAACCTGAAGACGCGCGCGGAGAGGGTGGACGGCGGCTGGAGGATCACGGGGCAGAAGCAGTGGATCTCGCTCGGCAACGTGGCGAGGCTCGCGCTCGTGTTCGCACGGACGGAACCCGAACTGGGACACCGCGGCCTCGCCGCCTTTCTCGTGCCCACCGACGCGGACGGCTTCACCGCCGCCGAGATCCGCGGAAAGCTCGGCCTGCACGCCTCGGACACCGCCGAGCTCATCCTCGACGGTGTCGAGGTCGGCGCCGACGCCCTGCTCGGCGAGGTCGGCGACGGCTTCAAGGTGGCGATGTCCGCGCTCGACTCGGGGCGCTTCAGCGTGGCCGCCGGCTGCGTGGGCATCTGCCAGGGCTGCGTGGACGCCTCCGTGTCCTACGCGAAGGAGCGCGAGCAGTTCGGCAGGCCGATCGCCGCCTTCCAGCTCGTGCAGGCGATGATCGCCGGGATGGTGGTGGACACCCACGCGTCCCGCGGGCTCGTGTGGAAGGCCGCCTGGCTGAAGGACACGGGCCGGCCGAACACCGTCGAGACCTCGATCGCCAAGCTCTACGCAACCGAGGCATCGATCCGCGCGGCGAACACCGCGATCCAGGTGCACGGTGGCTCGGGCTACGTGGACGACTATCCGGTTGAGCGCTACCTGCGCGATGCGCGGGTGACCACCCTGTATGAGGGCACCTCGCAGATCCAGCAGCTGATCATCGGGCGGGCGGTCACGGGCGTGAACGCGATGGTGCCGTGACCGAGGAGCCGATCATCACCGAGCGCGAGGGGGCGGTCTCCCTCGCCCGGCTGAACCGCCCGCAGACACACAACGCCCTCTCCCCGGAGCTGATGGACCAGCTGGCGACGCTGGTGGAGGAGTGGGGCGCCGACCCCGCGGTGCGCTGCATCGTGATCGCGGGCGGACAGGAGTACTTCGCCGCCGGGGCGGACATCCGGGGGATGACCGGGGGCGGGGCCCAGGACGCGCTGGTCCACGCCACGGCCCGCTTCTGGCCCCGCATGGGCGCCTGCCGCACGCCCTTGGTGGCGGCCGTGTCCGGCTACGCGCTCGGGAGCGGCTGTGAGCTGGCGCTGCTGTGCGACCTGGTCGTGGCCTCCGAGACCGCCGAGCTCGGCCAGCCCGAGATCCAGCTCGGCATGATCCCCGGGGGCGGCGCCACCCAGCGCCTGACGCGGGTGATCGGCAGGCAGCGGGCGATGGAGCTGTTGCTCACCGGACGCCGCATCGGTGCTGAGGAGGCGTTCCGGCTGGGCCTCGTGAACCGGGTGGCCCCCAAGCGGAAATGGCTGTCCCAGGCGCTCGAGCTCGCACAGATCGTGGCCAGGCGGCCGCCGATCGCGGTGCAGCTCGCAAAGCAGGCCGTGCTCGCCGCCGAGGAGACCGGACTCGAGGACGGCCTTGCCCGGGAGCGGCACCTCCACGAGCTGGCGATGGCCACCGAGGATCGAGTGGAGGGAGTGCAGGCGTTCATCGAGAAGCGGCGTCCTGACTTCAAGGGCCGGTGACCGGGCCGATGAGCCAGGCCGGCACGTCGAGAAGCGCGCCGCCGGCGCACCGCGAGCTATGCCCCGGAGGCGATCCGCCTCAACACGTAGTGCAGGATTCCGCCGTGGCGGTAGTAGAGCCACTCGTTCGGGGTGTCGATCCGCACCCGCGCATCGAACTCCACCGGCTTCCCGCCGCCCCCGGCGGTGGCTGTGACCCTCAGCTCGCGCGCGCCGTCCTCGAGCGGTGCCAGGTCGAAGGTCTCGAGCCCATCGAGCCCGACCGACTTCACCGACTCGCCCTCGGGCAGCTGGAGTGGCAGCACGCCCATTCCGACGAGGTTCGAGCGGTGTATGCGCTCATAGCTCTCGGCGATCACAAAGCAGATCCCCAGCAGCCGCGGGCCCTTGGCCGCCCAGTCGCGTGAGGAGCCCGAGCCGTACTCCTTGCCCGCCAGCACGCAGAGCGGCACGCCCGCCTCCTGGTAGGCCATCGCGGCGTCGAAGATGAACGCCTCCTCGCCGTCCTTCAAGGTCATCCCACCCTCCGTGCCGGGTGCGAGCTGGTTGCGCAGGCGGACGTTGGCGAAGGTGCCGCGCATCATCACCTCGTGGTTTCCGCGGCGTGAGCCGTAGGAGTTGAAGGAGCCGGGCTCCACGCCGTGCTCGATCAGGTACCGGCCCGTCGGGGAGTCTTTCTTGATGGCTCCCGCGGGTGAGATGTGGTCGGTGGTCAAGCTGTCGCCCAGTAAGGCGATGGCCCGCGCGCCCGTGATCTGCTCGAAGCCCTTCGGCTCCTCGGCGGGCATCCCGTCGAAGTAGGGCGGTCGCTTCACATAGGTGGAGTCCTCCCTCCATACGTACCGCTCCCCCTCGGGGATCTCGAGCGCGTTCCACCGGTCGTCGCCCTCGAACACCTCGCCGTAGCTCTTGCGGAACATGTCGGACTCGATCGCCGACTCGATGGTGGCGTTCACCTCGTCCTGCGAGGGCCAGATGTCGCGCAGGAACACGGGCCGGCCTTCGCCGTCCTCACCGAGCGGCTCGGTCAGGAGGTCGAGGTCCATCCTGCCCGCCAGGGCGTAGGCCACGCACAGTGGCGGCGAGGCCAGGTAGTTCATCCTGACCTCGGGGTGGATACGACCCTCGAAGTTGCGGTTGCCCGAGAGCACGGAGCAGACGGTCAGGTCCCCGGCCTCGATCGCGGAGGAGATCTCCTCGCGCAGCGGGCCGGAGTTGCCGATGCAGGTGGTGCAGCCGTAGCCGACGAGGTTGAAACCCAGCCGCTCCAGCGGCTCGGTCAGGCCGGCGCGATCGAGGTAGTCGGTGACCACCTTCGAACCGGGAGCGAGGCTCGTCTTCACCCAGGGCTTGCGCTGCAGCCCCCGCTCGACGGCCTTCCTGGCGAGCAGCCCCGAGCCGAGCATCACCGACGGGTTCGAGGTGTTCGTGCAGCTCGTGATCGCGGCGATCACCACCGCGCCGTCCTCCAGCTCGAACTCGCCGCCATCGAGGCTCACGTGCGCACTGCTCTTGGCGGGGTGCTCCGCAAGGGCGACGTGGGGGTGGACGGGACGGTTGTCCTCAGCTCGCCCGGCGATCGACGAAAGCGGGTCGCTCGCGGGGAACGTGTAAATGCCGCCGTTGCCGTTGCCGTTGCCGTTGGCGCCGCCGTTGCCGCCGCTCCGGTCGGACTGCTCGGCCAGCTCGCCCTCGAAGGCGGCGGCCACCTCGCTGAGCGCGATGCGGTCCTGCGGGCGCCTGGGGCCCGCGATGCTCGGCACCACCGATGAGAGATCGAGCTCGAGGGTGTCGGAGTAGGCGGCGTCCTCCTGCCCCGGCTCGTGAAAGAGCCCCTGCGCCCTCGCGTAGGCCTCGACGAGCGCGACGTGCTCGGGAGGTCGGCCGGAGAACTCGAGGTAGCGAAGCGTCTCGGCGTCGATGGGAAAGATGCCGCAGGTGGCGCCGTACTCCGGCGCCATGTTGCCGATGGTGGCCCGGTCGGCCAGCGGAAGGCCGGCCAGGCCCGGACCGTAGAACTCGACGAACCTGCCCACCACCCCGCGGGCACGCAGCGCCTCGGTCACGGTGAGCACGAGGTCCGTGGCCGTCGAGCCCTCTGGGAGCTCTCCGTCCAGCCGGAAGCCGACCACCTGGGGCAGGAGCATGGAGACCGGCTGCCCGAGCATCGCCGCCTCCGCCTCGATTCCGCCCACCCCCCACCCGAGCACGCCAAGCCCGTTGATCATCGTGGTGTGGGAGTCGGTGCCCACGAGGGTGTCCGGGAACGCCTGGCCGTCGCGTGCGGTCACGACCGTTGCCAGGTACTCGAGGTTCACCTGGTGGCAGATGCCCGTGTTCGGCGGGACCACCGAGAAGCCGTCGAACGCGGTCCGGCCCCAGCGCAGGAAGGCGTATCGCTCCTCGTTGCGCTCGAACTCGAGCGCGGAGTTCTTCTGAAAGGCGAACCGCTCGGCGAAGGCGTCGACCTGGATCGAATGGTCGATCACGAGCTCGACGGGAACGAGCGGGTTGATCCTCGAGGGATCCCCACCCAGCACCTCCATGGCATCGCGCATCGCGGCGAGATCCACGATTGCGGGCACCCCCGTGAAGTCCTGCATCAGCACGCGGCTCGGCGTGAAGGCGATCTCCTTCGAAGGCTCCTCGGATGCCGCCCAGTTCGCCACGGTCTCGATCGAGCCGGACGTGACCGCTTCCCCGTCCTCGTTGCGCAACAGGTTCTCGAGCAGGATCTTCAGCGAGTAGGGCAGCCTCGCGACGTTGAACTTCGACTGCAGCGCATCGAGGCGGAAGATCTCGTGGGCCTCGCCCCCGGCATCGAGCATCGCGCGCGCGCCGAAGCTGTCCCGCGGGTTCACCGCGGGAACGCTACTAGGCCCGGCCGCGCTCGATCGTCCCGTAGTTCATCCCCCCGTAGGTGAAGCTCGGCACGATCGGCCAGTGCCGCTTCCAGGCCGGAAGCTCGGAGGACGGAAATACGTTCATCCAGCGCGGATCGGCACGGTTGGGATCGGCCAGAGCCTTCTCCTTGACCATCGAGTCGTACTGGTCGATCGAGTCCTCCAGCGTGTTCGAGTTGAGGATCACCTCGCGCCCCATGAACTCGGCCTCCTTGCGCACGCCGGGGATCTTGGACAGATGTGGGTGCCAGTTGTCGGCCGCCACCCCGTTCTCAGAGGAGACCCAGACGCCCTCGGGTGTGTTGAGCACGAGCGACTGATTGCCGTCGGTGTGGCCGGGAGTCCAGGCCAGTGCCACGCCAACGCCGAGCTCGACGTCGCCGTCGAGCAGCACGAGGTTGTCCTCGACCACGTGGTCCATGCCGCCCGGCACGTACCACGCCCACTGCATCGGATGGGGCGAGCGCAGCGTATCGACCTCCTTGCGCTGGCAGAGGAACCTGGCGTTGGGGAAGACCGGGCTGCGCGACTGGTGCTCGCCTTCCACGGGCCGAGTGGTGCCCATCAGGATGCGCATGTCCTGGACGTGCAGATGGTCGAAGGACACGAAGTCGACGTCGGCCGGAGTCAGCCCGCAGAGGCCGAGCGCCTCCTGGAGAGTGTGGTACTGCGTGGTGAGCACGTTCTGTGCGAGCCACTCCCCGTAGCGCTCGACCAGCTGGGCGTAGAACGGGGCCTCACTCGAACCCTCGGGCACGGTGGGCTCCCAGCAGAGAGTCCGCGGCGTGCCCTCGAAGTCGTGGAACTGGACCACGACGAGGCGGTTGAGGATGTTGACGTACGGGTTGACCCCGCCCCTGGCGGCGCCGCCGAAGGCGTAGCGGGTCGGGTAGTTCGCGCTCACGAGGTCGACCGTGCGGACGGCGCTCACCTGACCCTGCTTCTTGAACCGGTGGCGGAAGTCGTCCGCCGCGGCGCGGATCGCCTCGAGCCGCTCCCCCCGCGGCCACGCGGCGTTGGCCTCGTCGAACTCGTGGAAGGGGCGCAGGCCCAGGGCCTCCACGTTCTCCACCGCTGACATGGTCGAAGGGTACTGCCGCGGACCCGGCCGCCCTTGAGGGTCGTTCAATCCCTGGGAGGAGGCGCGGCCACCGAGGCCCGGGCCGCGCCGGCACTGGCAGCCACGACGAGCCCGATGCCGGCGAGCTCGCGCGTGTGAAGAAGCTCACCGAGCACGACGAAGCCGGCCAGCGCGGCCATGGCAGGCTCCAGGCTCATCAGGACTCCGAAGACACGGGCGGGCAGGCGCCGCAGCGCCTCGAGCTCGAGCGAGTACGGAATCGCCGAGGCGAGCATCGCCACCACCAGGCCCACCGCGAGCACGCCGGGCTCGAGCAGCTCCCACTCGCCCTGACCGACCCCGAAGGGCGCGAGGAAGAAGCTTGCCAGCGCGAGGGCTATCGCGAGGCCACCGCCGCCGGGGAACCGCTGCCCGACGCGGACGCTCAGCAGGATGTAGGCCGCCCAGAAGGCTCCGGCGAGGAAGGCGAGTGCCATGCCCGCGGGATCCGTTCCGCCGCCCCCGAGGTCTGCCAGCAGCAGGACCCCGGCACCGGCTAGCGCGACCCACAAGAGGTCGATCGCGCGCCGCGAGAGCGCGACCGCGACCCCCAGTGGTCCGACGAACTCGAGCGTGACCGCCACCCCGAGAGGGATCAGGTCGATCGCCGAGTAGAAGGCGAAGTTCATGCCCGCGAGCGAGACCCCGAACGCCGTGACGAGCAGCCACTCCGCACGTCCGTGGCCACGGAGGCGCGGGCGCCAGATCGCGGCGAGCAGCAGGGCCGCGAGCGTGACCCGCAGGAACACGGTGCCGCCCGGGCCGATGTCCTCGAACAGGCCCTTGGCGAGCGAGGCCCCCAACTGCACCGATGTCACCGCCCCCAGCACGAGCGCGGTCGGCGGTACCGCGGCCGGGGCGCGGGACTCGCTCATGGACCGGCGTTAGGAAGCGACCGCCGTCAGGAGGTTTCTTCCTCGGCGCCGGCCTTCGCCTTCTCCGGGTCGTTCGACCAGTGCGCCTCGGGGTCGGGCGGGGTGTCGCGCAGGTATGCCTCGGCGTCGAGCGCGGCGGCGCATCCCGTGCCGGCCGCGGTCACCGCCTGGCGGTAGGTGTGATCCACCAGGTCGCCCGCGGCAAAGACGCCCGCCAGGCTCGTGCGGGTCGAGCGTCCCTCCACCTCCACGTAGCCGTTCTCGTCGGTGTCGACCTGGTTCTGGATGATCTCGGAGTTCGGCCGGTGGCCCACGGCGATGAAGGCACCGTCGATCGAGAGCTCGCGGTCCTCGCCGCCGCTCGTGTCGCTCAGCACGACGCGGGAGAGGGAGCCGTTGTCGCCGGCCTCGAAACGGTCGACCGTATACGGGGTGAGAAGCTCGATGTTCTCCGCGTTGCGCGCGCGATCGAGCATGATCGCCGACGCGCGGAACTCCTCGCGCCGGTGCACGACCTTGACGTCCTTGGCGAACTTGGCCAGGAAGGTGGCGTCCTCCATCGCGGTATCACCGCCGCCGACCACGATCGTCGGCTTGTCGCGGAAGAAGGCGGCGTCGCATGTGGCGCAGTAGGAGACACCGCGGGATGCGAGCTCCTCCTCGCCCGGCACTCCGAGCTTCCGGGGCTCGGCGCCCATCGCGAGGATCACGGTCCGCGCCAGGTACTCCTCGTCCCTGACATGGACGCGGTGGATGCCGCCGTCCCGCGAGAGCTCCACCCGGTCGACGTCATCGGTCACGAAGCGCGTGCCAAAGCGCTCGGCCTGGTCGCGGAACTCCTGCATCATCGCCGGCCCCATCACGCCCTCCGGGTAGCCCGGATAGTTCTCCACGTCGGTGGTCTGCTGGAGCAGGCCACCCCACTGGAAGCCCTCGATCACGAGCGGCTCGAGGTCGGAACGGGAGGTGTAGAGCGCGGCGGTGAAGCCCGCCGGGCCGCTCCCGATGATGATGACGTTCTCGATCTGCCTGGGGTCTTCGCTCAAGTTGCCTCCGCTGTCACTTTACTTTCTGAAGCATAGACTCCCCGCTCCTCCTCCCACCGCGCCACGGTGCGCCTGAGCTGAAAGTAGGCGACCAGTCCGGGAGGAATCGGTAGCCAGAACGCGATCACGCGGTATACGAGCACCGCGGGGAAGACGACCCCGCTCGGGATGCCGAACAGCACGAACGCGCCGATCATCCCGGCGTCGACCGATCCCACCCCCCCCGCCGGCGAGGGCACGAGGTTGGCAGCCATTCCGACGAAGAAGCCCTGAACGAGGACGGCGAAGGGAACGTCGCCCCCAAAGGCCTCGAAGCTCGCCCACAGCACCCCGATATTCGCGGCCCAGAAGCCCGCCGCACCCGTCACGGCGAGCGCACCGCGGCTGGGATGGCGCAGGTAGTCGATGGCGGTGCGCACCCCGGTCGCGATCGTGGCGGGGCCCCTGGCGATCCGCGCGGCAAAGCGCGCGCGCCGGTAGCCCCTCGCGAACTCGCGCAGGCGGCGCTCGAAATCGCCCGGGATCAACGCCACCAGGCCGAGGATCGCGATCGCCACGGCGGCGATCGCGGCCGGCACGAGCGTGCCGCCGACGGGGTCGTCACCAGGCAGCACGCCCGTTCTCAGGAGCACGCCGAAGATGATCAGCGCGAGCAGGTAGATCGAGTAGAGCAGCACGAGGAAGGCCACCATCCGGCACCCCGAGAGCCGCTGGGACATGCCCGCCTTGCGCAGCGCCCAGTAGGTCAGCACGATCCCGCCGGCTCCCGCGGCGGAGAAGATGCGCGTCGCCGCGAGTCCCGCCATCGTTATCTGGTAGGAGGCCCTCACGTCGAGCCGGCGGCGAACATCGTCCACCCCCGACCCGCCGAGGATCCCGCGAAAGAGGGCGACGTAGGCCGCGAAGGCGGCGAAGTTGAACGCGACCGCGATCGCGATCCAGTACGGCGTTGCCTGCGAGAGACGATCGAGGCTCTCGTCGATGCCCACCACCTTGGGCAGCACCAGGTAGACCCCGACCACGCCCGCAACGAACACCAGGACCGCGCTGGCCACCTTGCGGCGATCCTGCAGCAGCGCGCCGAGACCGGAGGCCCCCAGCTCCTCTGAGTCGCCGTGCTCGTCCCCGTCCGGGGAGTCTGATTCGGCCGGCTCCCGCCCGGCGGCCGCCCCGCGCCCCTGCCGCTGTGCCGGGCTCACCCGGCGGCCCCCGGCTCGAGCCGTTGCACGCCTCGCGCGGCGGCCAGCAGGGTCGGGCCGACCATCGGCGCAGCCCGGCGCACACCCTCGGCCAGCGCAAACCCCGCGATCAGATCGAGCACGTAATGCTCGCCCAGGTAGATCAGCCCGAAGCCCAGCGTGCTCGCATAGGCCCAGCCCAGGGTGCCGGGCGCCCGGCCCACCTCAGAGAGCAGGCGAGCGGCCATCACGGATGTGCCGAAGTGGAGGGACGGCATGGCAGCGAAGGGATTTCCTTCGAGCGAATCGTAGAGCGGGCGCCAGAGGCGTTTCCAGAACCGCTCGCCAGTCTCGACCATGAGTCGCCGTACCGGTTCCATCCGGCCTCGCTCCGCGGCAAACCAGGGGGGAGCGGTCGGGACGGCCCAGTAGCCCACGAGACCGAGATCGAAGGTGGCCGCCATCAGGCACGCGGCCCGCGGAAAGCGGCCCGGGTGACGCAACAGGATGTAGGCGAGCGTGCCGTGCGGCATGACGAACCAGCTCCAGTGCACCCAGGACAGCGCCAGATCATGCGGGCGGAGCCCTCCCTCGCTGCTCAGCGCACGCTGCAGCCGGAGCGTCGGCATCTCTCCGAAGCCGAGCACGCGGTCGGCACGGATCGGGTAGTCCACCCGCGTGCGGGCCAGGAGGCGCTCGGGGTCGTCGTCGGGCATGTCGTAGTGGGCGTAGTAGGCCCACATCTGGAGCGCGTAGATACCGGCGTCGCGCAGGCGGGTGCGGGGTGTGGCGAGCGCGAGCGCGATGGGCGCCTGAAAGCTCAGCGCGGAGACCACCGGCGGCCGCAGCCGCAGGCGATGGCGCGCGAGGGGGGTGGCCACACCGACGGCGATGGCGCCCCAGGCGAGAAGGCGGAGGGCGCGGGAGCTTCGCAAGGGTGGGAGGGTAGTGACCCTGCCGGTCGCGGCGACAGGGAGCACCGCTCCCGGCAGGGTCACCACCCTCCCGGCGTTTCCGGTCGTGGCGACAGGGAGCACCGCTCCCGGCAGGGTCCCCACCCTCCCGGCGTTTCCGGTCGTGGTGACGGGGAGGGCCGCTCCCGGCGGGGTCCCCCCCCCCCC
>JBPCJI010000226.1:0-3637 GCA_051005475.1 Thermoleophilaceae bacterium | reverse complement strand
AGCTGCGGCGGCTATGCCGGCGCCCGCGAGGCCGCCAAGCTGCGGGTGGAGGGCCGCGAGTACGAGATGCGGGACGGGGACGTCATGACGGTCCGCTTCACGCCGTAGCGGGGCTCACCCTCTTACGCGCACTGCGGGCCCGGCCACCGCACCTGCGCGCACGCGGTAGGTCCCGGGGGTCGCGAGCGTCGAACGGTAGCGCCCACGCCGTGACGTGGGGATCTCCCCGACCCTCTCCCAGCGCCGGCCGCGCCTGCGCTCCACGAGCAGCGCGCGCGATCGCGGGGCAGGATCGAACGTGCCGGCGATCTCCGGAAAGGCCGCGCCCGCCCGCGCGCGCCTCGCCGTCGGGCGCCCGACCTGCGAGGTGGACACGCGCGTGAAGTAGGCCCAGGAGTCATAGAGGCCGAGCCGCGCCCGGATCTGGGCCCCGGTCAGAACGTGGGAGCCGCGTGATCCGTACACGCGGGCGCGGACGATGCGCGGGGAGAGCCCACGCTCGATCACGCGCACCTTGCGAAAGGCCCCGCGGGCACCGAGCCGGGCACCGAGCTGGCGGGAGCTGAACTGAAAGCGCCAGCGGTGTCGCGGGGACAGGTCGTCGTAGGGGTCCTCCACGCTCTTCAGCCACGGCTTGGGCTCGGAGTTCAGAAAGGAGAGCTCGACGTTCTCGGTGCGGCCGCCCGAGGTCGAGAAGTAGAAGGTCACGGCCGGCTCGCCCTCGTAGGTCAGGATCTTGCCGGCGGTGTCTCTCACGGCCGTGTTCGAGCGCGCCGTCTCCCCCCGCACGCCGCGGTAGACCTGAGAGCGGGTGTCCGGGTACTGGTCGAAGGTCCCGCCGCGCTTTCGCGTGGCAAGGGCGTAGGTCCGTGCCGTCACGGCCTGGGCCCGGAGTGCGGCAAGGGCCCACGAGGAAGGCATCTCTCCGGCCACCACGCCCTGCACGTACGGATCGATCGGGAGCGAGTTCACGGCGGTCACCCCTCCCGCGGCGCCGGGGACCAGCTCGAGGGCCCCGCGGTACGTGCCGCCCGAGAGGCCGTTGATCGCGCGCCCCAGGAGCCGCAGCGGTGCATCGGAGCCGTTCACGCGAAGCGGAGAGGGAAAGGTGCCCACCACCTTTCCATCGCCGGACAAGGACACGCCGTCAGGCCCTGCGCGGCGCACGGTGTAGGTGGTCTCGGGGTCGAGGCGCCGGCCACCGGAGGCGCCCGTGGCACCGCGGAAGCGCACCGAGGGCCGGCTGGCCTGGAGCAGTACCCGCACCGGGCGGCTCGGGGCCTGTGAGAGCTTCGTGTCGCGGTAGTAGTGAGCCAGGATGCGCTGAAAGCTGAAGCCCTGCTGCGCGAACCCATAGGCGCCGTACTGGCTCATGCCGATGCCGTGCCCGAAGCCTGCCCCGCGCACGACGTGGCGTGTGGCTCCCTGCGCCGCCGCCGGGGCGAGCAGGGAGAGCAGGAGCAGTGTGAGGGTGAACGTGCGTCGCATGGGCTCGCGGAGGGGTTGGACCGGATCCTTCGCAGACCCGGAAACCCCTGAACGGGTCAAGGTAGCGGTCGTCGCGGCAGCTCCCGGTGCTTTCAACTGGACCGGATGTCGAAGATCGTCGGCCCGGGGGCCATATCCTCCCGGGGCGGGCCCCTGTTGAATGCGCCGGCGGGGAAACCTCATGTGCAGAGTCCTGGCCTACCTGGGTGAACCAGTCCTTGTGAACGACCTGCTCTACGGCGCGGACGCGTCGCTGGTGCGGCAGGCGGTCGATCCCGAGCTGATGTCGCTCCTGAACCTCGGGGGGTTCGGGCTGGCGGCGTGGTCACCCGACTCTCCGAGCCCGGCTCGCCCGTTCACCTACCGCGTCGCCACGATCCCCAACTTCGACCGCAACCTCCGCGCCCTCGCCCGGAAGGTCGAGGCCACCGCTTTCGTCGCCCACGTGCGCGGGGTGACCTACGACGAGCGCCAGCAGGTGGGCGGTCACAACGTGCATCCGTTCCTGTTCGAGGGCGTCGGCGTGGCCCTGGCGCAGAACGGCGACCTGAGCGACTTCGGTCGGATGCGCTTTGACCTGCTGAAGCACGTGCGGCCGGAGCTGGCCTCGATGATCGAGGGCACGACCGACACCGAGTGGGTCTACGCGCTCGTCCTGTCGATGCTCGATGACCCGTTCGGGCCGGTCGGCCCCGAGGAGGCCGCGGGCGCTGTCGAGCGCGCGCTCGAGTGCTTGCGCGACGTGCGCGAGGCGCGCGGGATCGCGGTCCAGTCCCCGGTGAACCTCGTGCTGACGGACGGCAGCTGGCTCGTCGCGACCCGCTTCGCCTTCGACTACGGTTGGTACCCCGAGGACGAGTCCTTCTTCGCCGTCGAGCGCGAGCACGACTTCACGTCGCTCTGGATCACCTCCGAGCGTAATGGCGAGGGCCTGGACGCCCCGGCTGCCGCGGATGGCCGCACGTCCGCGGTCCTCGTGGCATCCGAGCCGTTGAGCAAGAGCCACGCCGGCTGGTTCGAGGTGCCCGAGTACTCGCTGATCGTGGCGGCGCCCGACCCGGACCGCGGCATCGTCGTCGAGGTGCGGGAGCTGCCCTGGTGAGCGTCCCGGACCTGGCCGCGCTCCCGCTCCTGGCGGGTCTGCCCGCCGCCGAGCTCGCTCAGGTGGCCTCGTTCATGACCCGGCTCGAGGTCTCGGCCGGCACCCGCGTGTTCGTCGAGGGCGAGTCGGGCGACCGGCTGTGCCTCGTCGAGAGCGGCAGGCTGCGAGCCACGGTTCGGATGCCCGACGGCAGCGAGCGGACCCTCGGCTACCTCGAGCAAGGAGCTACCGCGGGCGAGATCGCGCTCCTCACCGGCGGCCGGCGCACGGCGACCGTCACCGCGCTCACCTCCACCCGCGGCTGGATCATCGACGGGCGTGCCTTCCAGGCGCTCCGGCTCGATCCGCGCCGGGGCGCGATCGCCCTGATGCGGCGGCTCGGGATGCTCGCGCTCTCGCGCTTGCGGGTGAGGTACGAGGCCGTCGCGGCGGAGATCGGTGGGCTCCCCTCCACCGAGCCGGTCGCTCCAGGAGAGCCGGTACCGGAGGGCGCCCTGGGCCTCGACTATCTCAGCTCGCTGCTGTGCTTCGCCGGCTTCGAGCAGCCGTCCTACGTGGCCGAGGTGCTTCGCGGGGTGCCGTCGCGCGCTGTGCAGCGCGGCGACCTCGTGCTGTGCGAGGGCGCGCGGCCTGAGTCGATGGTCCTCGTGGCGCGTGGGGCGATCGAGGTCACGGTCAGGCACACCACGGCGGCGCGGCGGATGCGTCTCGCCGGCCCCGGCCGCCTGCTCGGCTACGCGGGCATCCTCGACGACGGCGTCAGCCCGGTCGCGGCGCGGGCGCGGGAGCGCACGCTGATGTACGAGTTCCCGCGCGATCGGGTGCTGGCCGAGCTGGTCCCGAGCGGGTCACCCTACGACGATGCCGCCCTGCTCGCGGTGTCCGTCGAAGGAGACTGAGACCGGTGTTCGCCGTAGGAGCTGGCGTCCAGGGTCGGGTCGTGCCCGCCGGCTCGCAGCCGGGGGGGGTCGCAAGTCGGGCTGGGCTTGTGGTCGTCGGTGCTGGGCGGGCATGGTTGGTCTCCTCACCGTCCGTCGCCGGCGGCGG
>JBPCJI010000225.1:0-9165 GCA_051005475.1 Thermoleophilaceae bacterium | reverse complement strand
CCCGCGGCTTTCGGCCTATCGCATTCCGGCGAGTGGCCGGAAGCCCTCGTGCTCGGGCGGGTGCTCCCAGTCCTCCTCGGACTCGCGCAGCACGGTCCACCCGCCGCCACCGAGGCCGACGAGCATCACCGCGGAGCCGATGATCCCGAGGATCTCGCTCTCGAAGACACCGCCTGCGGCGAGGAGCGCCGCCGCGAGGGCGATGGAGGCCGCGGTCGCGGCCTGAACGGCCCGCGCCCGGTAGAGGCCGATCGCGAGCACGACCATGCCCGCCATCCAGGCGTAGGGCAGCACGAGCAGGCCGATCAGGGCAACCGCCCCGCCCACGTGGCCAAAGGCCACCTCGCGCTCGTGCAGGATGTGCATGAGTCCGAGGATGGCGGGGACCATCAGCACCAGGCCACCCACGAGCAGCATCTGCTCGAGCGAGCCCGTGTCGGGGTGCCCGACCCTGCCGATCACGAACGAGTCCTCGCTCGTGCCGATCCGCGACTCCACGATCATCGAGAACAGGAGCGCCAGAGGGGCCATCACCATGCAGAATCCCGCCACCGTCTTGCGGAAGCGGTAGGGCTCTGAAGGATTCGGCAGGGATGCCGAATGCTTCGCGCCCCGTCCAAAAGGTTCGTTCATCGAAACCCTCCTTTCAGGGTCCACGACGTTTGGGTCCTACGCCTGAGATACCCCCGCTTGTGGCAATCGTTACGAGTCAGCGGAGCTCGGCGAGCGAGCGGATGACCGCCTCGTAGAACCCGTCGCCGTGGCCGGACTCGGTGCGTAGCGCGCGCGGATCCTCCTCGGGGGCGTTCGCCACGAGGTAGAAGCGGCCGACCAGCTCGATCACCCCCAGGTCCTCGCGGGAGTCGCCCACCGCGATGCACTCCTGCGGGGCGTAGCCGCGCGCCCGCATGTGCGCCCTCACCGCTGTGAACTTCGAGGCGGAGGCGGGGATCAGGTGGTAGACGCGGCGGCCGTCGGCGATCTCGCCGTTGTCCACCAGCCGGAGGGCTCCGTGGCCCTCGCGCTCGAGCAGCGCCTGTGCCTCAGACAGCTCCACCCGGCCGCGGAAGAGGTGGGAGACCTCCCTTCCGACATGCCACGGCGCATGTGGCTCGAGCCTGTCCGGGTAGGCGCCGAGCAGCAGCGCCGGCGCGCCCGCCTGCTCGATCAGCTCCCACGGGGTACGTCCCTCGCGCGGATCGAGTTCGCCGCAGAGCCAGGTCTCCTCCCCGTCGATCACCAGGCCACCGCCGATCTCGAAGCAGTAGGAGGCGTGCCCGATCAGCCTCGCGTCCTCGGCCACCTGGGTGCGCCGCCGGCCGGACATCAACATCACCTCACAGCCGGCGCGGTGACAGGCCTCGAGCGCGCGCGCCGCCAGCAGGGTGAAGCGGCCCTCCCCGTCGTGGAAGAGGGAGGCATCCGGGCCGAGCAGGGTGCCGTCGAGGTCCGTGTAGACACACCGCAGCGCCATCAGGCCGCCGCGCCCGATGAAGCCCACGGCGGCCGCTCGACGGTCGCCCCGGACGGGATCTCGGCGGTCAGCCGCCCCTCGCGCCGCAGGCGCTCGCACACCGCGCCCAGCACCGCGCCCGCCATCGGCTCGAGCGCAGCCAGCGGCTGGTGGGCGTTTCGGCGCTCGCCGATATCCACCTGGGCGATCGCGTCGGCCCCCACGAGTCCGCGCACGTCCAGCAGCATCGCCATCTCGACGGCGTAGCCGGTGGCGAAGGGAACCTGGTCGAGCACCGCGCGGGTCGAGGCGATCTCGCCGGCGAGCGGCTGGGCAACCGCGGCGAGGTCCGGATAGAACGCCGCCAGGAGCGGGCGCGCGGTGAGCCGGCTGACCCGTCCGCCCCCCTCCGGGAGCTCGATCCCCCCGGCGCTGAAGGGACGGCTGTAGGCGCCCTTGACGAACTGTACGCCGGGCTCGCACAGGAGCGGCCCGAGGAGCCCGGTCACGAAGTGGCCGGGAAAGCCGGCGGTGTCGGAATCGACGTAGGCCACGAGCTCACCCCGGACAGCACCCAGTGCCCGCCACATCGCGTCCCCCTTGCCGAGGACGGGCCCGAATCGCGGCGCCAGCTCGTCCTCCTGGGCCACCTCCGCGCCCTCGCGCGCGGCCACCTCCGCGGTGCCGTCCGCAGAGCCGGCATCGACCACCAGCAGCTGGTCGACCAGCCCGCCGAGCCCCAGTACTCGCTGCACGATCGGACCGATCGTGTCCGCCGCCTCGCGGGCGGGAATCACCACCGTCACGCTGCCCTGCTTGCGCTCGAGCAGCAGCTCGAGCGCGAAGTCGGCATGGTTGAAGGAGCGGATCACGCCCGCGAACTATGCCGGGAGCGGAGCGCCGGGAACCGGCCGGGCGCGCGATGGCCGGTGGTTGGGGGAAGCCCGTTTCGCTCGTTGCCCTCGGCGTGCCACCATGGCGCGTCGTGGCGATCGCTCGCGAAGCAATGCCCTGGGAGCCGCTGCTCGACCGTGGCGAGGGCGAGCAGCTCGTGGCCCGCTCGCGCGAGCGGGCCCAGGAGGCGCTGCTCGAACCGCTGCCCGAGACGCTTCACCCCGAGCTGCGGCAAGCGCTCGGGGCGGCGGGCATCGAGGCCCTGTACGCCCACCAGGCCGACACGCTCGCCTCGGCCTACGAGGGCCACACGATCGTTTCCACCGGCACTGCGAGTGGCAAGTCGCTCGCCTTCAACCTGCCCGTGCTCGACACCCTGGCCCACGACCGCTCGGCGCGCGCGCTCTACCTCTATCCCACCAAGGCGCTGGCCCAGGATCAGGCGCGCGCGCTGCACGCGCTGAAGTTCGCCCCGCTGCGACCGGCCATCTACGACGGCGACACGCCGCACGAGGAGCGCCCCGCGATCCGGCGGCGCTCGAACCTCATCCTCACCAACCCCGACATGCTGCACGTGGGCGTGATGCCCAACCACGCCAAGTGGGGCGACATGCTGGCCAACCTCGCCTGGATCGTGATCGATGAGGCGCATGTCTACCGAGGCGTCTTCGGCTCTCACGTGGCAAACGTGCTGCGCCGCCTGCGCAGGCTTGCGCTGGCCTACGGCACGGAGCCGCGGTTCCTGCTCACGAGCGCCACGATCGCCAACCCGGTCGAGCTGGCCGAGCGGTTGACCGGCTGCGAGGTCCGGTTGGTGGACCGTGACGGCGCGCCGCGGGCCGAACGCCGGATCGCCATCTGGAATCCGCCGCTGGTGGACGAACGCACAGGCGCGCGGGCCTCCGCGCTGGCGGAGTCCGCCGAGCTGCTGGCAGACCTCGTCGAGCGCGAGGTGCGCACGATCTGCTTCCTCAAGTCGCGTCGCGGGATCGAGCTGATCCTCAAGTTCACGCGGCTGCGCCTCGAGGAACGCGGCCGCGCCGATCTGGCCGAGCGGATCGCCCCATACCGGGCCGGCTACACGCCGACCCAGCGGCGCGAGATCGAGGCCCGCCTCGCCGGCGGCGAGCTGCTGGCGGTGGTGGCCACGGACGCGCTCGAGCTGGGAATCGACATCGGCTCGCTCGACGCGGCGATCTGCGTGACGTTCCCGGGTACCGTGTCTAGCCTGCGCCAGATGTGGGGCCGGGCGGGCCGGCGTGGGACCGGGCTCGCCCTCTACGTGGCCGGCTCGGACGCCCTCGACCAGTTCTTCTGCCGCCATCCGGGAGAGCTCCTGGATCGGCCGGTCGAGTCGGCGATCCTCGACCACGAGTCCGAGGAGATCCACCTGGCCCACCTGTGCGCCGCCGCCTACGAGCTCCCTCTCACCCCGGGCGACGAGGAGTTCTTCGGTCCCGACTGGGAGCGCTCGGCCGGGCGGCTCGTCAAGCTCGGACAGCTTCGCGAGCGCGGCGGGCGCTACCTGTCGCGCGGTGATGGATTCCCAGCGGCGAGGATCGCGCTGCGCTCGGCCTCGCCGGACTCGGTCGCGATCGCGGAGACGGAGGCGGGTGAGATCATCGGCTCGGTCGAGACCGCCCGCGCCCACTCGGCCGTGCACCCCGGCGCGATCTATCTGCACATGGGGCGCTCGTATGAGGTGGAGCAGCTGGACCTCGAGGCTCGCCGCGCGCTGGTGGCGCCCTTCGGAGGCGACTGGTACACCCAGCCCAAGCGGGACACCGACACGTTCATCGAACGCGTGGAGGACACGCGCGAGGTGGCCGGGGTGCCGCTCTCCTTCGGCATGGTGTCCGTGACCGAGCAGGTCACCGCCTTCCAGCGCAAGCGCGTGGCCGACCACGAGGTGCTCGACCTGATCGCACTCGACCTACCCGAGCAGCGGTTCGTGACACAGGCGCTCTGGTACGAGCTGCCCGAGCAGGCGCTCGCGGAGGACTTCCCGCTCGACGTGCTCCAGGGATCGCTGCATGCGGCCGAGCACGGCCAGATCGCCGTCCTCCCGCTGCTGGCAATGTGTGACCGCTGGGACATCGGCGGGCTCTCCACCGCCTTCCACGCCCAGACCGGCCGGCCCACGATCTTCATCTACGACGGACACCCCGGCGGGGTGGGCATCACGCGGGTGGGCTTCGCCCGTTTCGAGCGGCTGGTGATCGACGCCATGCGCCTGATCTCGGAGTGCCCGTGCCGCATGGGCTGCCCCTCCTGCGTGCAGTCGCCCAAGTGCGGCAACCTGAACGAGCCGCTGAACAAGAACGGCGCGCTCGAGCTGCTCACCCGGCTGCACGCGGGTTGAGGCACAGCCCGCAGGCGGTGCTGGCACCCTGCGGGAAGCAGCGAAGCGGCTGCACAGGCGCTTGCAGCGGCTTGACGGATCACCCGGGATGGTCGAACCCTTGCTCCATGCCTCGCTCGCTCGCGCTCCTCTGTCTGCTCGTGGTGGTGCTGCTCTCCACGGCGCCAGGCGCCGCGGGCGACGAGGCCTCGACCGGGGGCGCGACGGCCCCCGCCGCCGCCGCGGCGCCCTCTGCGGCCGGGGGTGGTGCGGCCTACCGGAGGACGGCGCGCAGGCGGCCCGGGGGCAAGCGGCCCCGCAGGGGAAGCCCGGCCCACCGGCGCCCCGCTCGACGCCCCCCACGGCCGCGCCGTGAGCACCGCTTCCCGGTCGCCGGCCCCTTCACCTACGGCGGCCCGGACGCCCGCTTCGGCGCCGAGCGCAGCAACGGGCGCCTGCACCAGGGCCAGGACCTGACGGCGGCCGAGGGAACGCCTGTGGTGGCGCCGTGGGACGGGGAGGTCAAGGCGGTGCAGTACCAGGCGAGCGGCGCGGGCCATTACGTGGTCCTGGACGGTTCCGGGGAGGAGCGCGACTACGTATTCATGCACCTGCGAACCGGGTCAATACCCGTGCGCGAGGGCCAGACCGTGCGCACGGGCCAGCGCATCGGGGAGGTGGGCAACACCGGCCGCTCCTCCGGCGCCCATCTCCACTTCGAGATCTGGGGCGGCCCGGGCTGGTACAGCGGCGGAGAGCCCGTCGACCCGTTGCCTCTGCTGAAGGCGTGGTACCGGCCCTCGTGAACGGGTCGCCGACCGCTTGCGGCCGCGCGATCAGTCGAAGCTGAGCTTGAAGTTTCCGCTGATGCCCGAGGTCTCGGCGGACAGCGAGCCGGTCAGGTCCTTCAGTGGGCCCGTCACCAGCGCGCCCGTCAGCCCCGCGGCCTCGAGCTGGCCAAGCGCCTGCTGCACGAGCTGCTCCGCGTTGGCGTTCACCACGACGGAGCCCTCGGCGCCGGGAACCTTTTGACCTGACTCCTTGGACAGCTCGCCCGCCAGCTTTGGATCGTTGGCGAGCACGAAGACGCCGTCGATGACACCGTAGACCACGCTGTCACCGTCGGCCGAGGCAAGCGCGTAGAACTCCCCACCCTTCTTGGGCTTGGCATAGCCGACGGGGCCCCCGAACGCACTCTCGGCCACGTCGGGCAGCACCTTCCCGAGCTTGGCGAGCGTCTTGTCGAACCGGCCCGGGTCCTTCACCTGCGCGCGCGCGCCGAACTTGCCGTTGACCTTGAAGGAGATCGACAGGTCGCCCTCGAGCTGGTCGAGGAGGTCGCGCTCGATGCTCAGGTCGAGCTGCTTCTCGATCGTGCGCCTCGCGGCGGCGTAGTCCCCGTAGCCGCCGGGGTCGATCGCCTGCGCGGCATCCTCCGCGAAGTCGATGATCTGGGTGGGGTCCCGCAGGCCCGCGGCGATCTCGCCGGCCCGGTCGATGACCGACGGGCTCTCAGAGCCGGCCGCCACCGGCAGGTCCTCTTCGGTCAGCTCACCGGCGTCGGTGTTCAGCCGGAAGTCGAAGTTGACCTCGTCATCCTTGAAGGACGCGGTGGCGCCGAACGTGCGCAGCGCCTTCACCCACTTCACCCTGCGCGCCTCCTCGGTGTCCGGGTCGGTGGCGAGCAGCTTCTGCAGGTCGCCGGACACCCGGAAGAGGGCGTCCTCCGGGAGCTGCTCTGTGGCCTTGTCGAAGGTCTCCTCGGTGAGCCGGCCATCGCCCTCGCGCTGCTTCAGCGCGCCCTCGAGCAGCTTCTGGGAGCCGGCCACGATCAGCACATCGTCCTTGATGGCAAACAGGTCCCCGTCGTCGTCCTTGTAAAGCGTGGCTCCATTCTTGTCGCCGACCGTCTTGGGCTTCTCGCGCTTCACGACGGCTTCGAGCTTCTCCTTGCTCTTGGCCTGCACCGCCCCCACGAAGTCGTCGTCCTCGGCGGCATCGGTGAGCGAGCGGGCGCTGTTGGCCCCGACCACGAACTTGTTCCCGAGCAGCGGCTCGATGTCCTTGAAGTCGCTTCCCTCGTCCTCGACGACCTTCTTGAGCGCGTCCTTGACCGAATTGCCGAACGGGAACTTCCCGATGATCTGACCGATCGCGTCGTACTGCTCGCCCTCGATGTCGGTATCGATCGCCACCACCAGCGGGGCATCCTCGGGCAGGTAGCCCAAAGCGTTGTCCAGCGGGCTGGCCGCGTCGTCGGCTCCGCCGCCGCAGCCGGCAAGTGCGAGAAGGGAGGCGGAGATGGCGCCCAAGATCGTGGCTCTGGAGGTAAGTTGGCGCATTGAAGCCGGGCAGTGTATAGGAGCTTTTCGGACCCCACCGATAGCATCCACCGGCCTCGGCGAGGTAGCTCAGTTGGTAGAGCACACGACTGAAAATCGTGGTGTCGCAGGTTCGATTCCGGCCCTCGCCATCCTGAAAATACCCTGCTATAAGGCCTTTCCGCCTCCTCTCGCCATTCCTGGACGACCTCCTCAACGGTCGTTCGCGGCGCTCGTGGCCCACACCGTGGCCCAATGGATGGCGTATCGACCTCCGGGGTGGACTCGGCAGGGGTGCCGTAGAGGCGCTCGCGGGCGCGCCGAACGAGCGTGTCGAATGCCCGCCCGTGGTCGCGTCGGACGCGCTGCTGGAGCTGTGCGTAGACGTCGGTCGTCATCTTTGAATCGGCGTGGCCGACCTGGCTCATGACCCACATGACGTCGAAGTTGTTCGCTCGCAGCGCAACGGACACGTAGGTGCGCCTCAGGCTGTGGGGTGTGGTGTTCGGCAGCGGGGGGAGCCCGCGCTCTTCTTGGGCTGGGTGGCGATCCGGGGTGTTAACCGCTTGCTTCGTACGTGGCCGTGAGCAACGACGCGCTGCATCTCGACGAGAGCGATCACTTGGACGCTCCCTCCCCGCGGGTACCCTTCGGCGCGCGCCGAAAGCCGTTAATCCCAGTGTCGGATCATCCTTGCGGCGCGAAGCGGTCGGACACCTCTGTCGAGCCACTAAACCCGTCACGCGCTACGGCCGCCCTGAGGGGCGCCCGGCCTCGTCCGCCGCCGCAGGCCCCGGCCGCGACGCGGCGATCCCCAGGTCGCCAGGGAGCGGCAAGAAGCTGAAGTCGGACGGCTCGAGAAGGCGCACGCGTTCCTCGTACTCGCGCATGTACCCGGGCCAGTTGGCGACGATCCGACCGGTCGCGTCGCGGTACCACGAGTCGCACCGCGTCCAGGCGGTGCCGGCGAAGCGCGCCTGTACCTCCCGGTCTGCCGCCGCCTCGACGTCGGCGCGGACGTCGATCGCGGCAGCGCCGCGTTCGCGGATCTGCTCGAGCGCCTGGCGTATGTATGCGGCTTGCGCCTCTTCGTAGACGATGATCGAGCCGCCGGAGGTGTTCGTATTGGGCCCGTACATCAGAAACAACGACGGAACTCCCGGAACCGAGATGCCGAGGTAGGCGTGAGGGCCCTCGGCCCATGCCTCGCGCAACGTGCGGCCCCCGGCTCCGCTGATCTCCATGGGAAGCATGAAGTCGTTCGCCCGGAAGCCGGTGCCGTAGATCACGCAGTCAACCTCGTGCTCGGTGCCGTCGGCCGTCATGATGCCGCCGCTTGTCATGCCGGTAATGGCACCGGTCACGAGCTCGACGTTCGGGCGCTGGAGCGCCGGGAGGAAGTGGGAGCTGAACAGCACGCGCTTGCAGCCGAACGTGTAGCGCGGCCAGGCCTTCCGGCGCAGCTCCGTGTCCTTGAGTTGCCAGCGCATGAACACGGCGGAGCGAGCGTGCCCGATCCGTCCGACGGTGCGCGGGCAACGGATCATCATGGTGAGCGACTCACCGTACTGGTAGAGGACGCGGCGGCGAAGGGCCTGGACCCCTGCTGGCACAAGGCCGACGATCGCCTTGAAGAGGATAGGGACGGTTCTTGCGCGGCATGAACCAGTTGCCCGTCCGCTGGAATATCACCAGGCGCTCGACCTGCTTGGCGATCTCAGGGACGAGCTGCACGGCGCTTGCGCCCGTCCCGATGACCGCGACGCGCTTGCCACGCAGGTCATAGCCGTGGTCCCACTGCGCGGAGTGGAAGCTGTGGCCCGCGAACTCGTCGCGCCCCTCGATGCGCGGAACCGCCGGCCGGTGGAGTTGGCCGGTGGCGAGGATGACCGCGTCGGCGTCCCAGCTGCGACCGTCGGCGCTCGCGACCGTCCAGCGACAGCACTCGTCGTCCCACCTGCACGAGGTGATCTCGCTATTGGGGACGACGAGGCGGTCGACGCCGTGGTCGTGCGCGACGCCGCGCAAATAGCTGAGGATCTCCTCCTGCGGCGAGCACAGGCGCGACCAATCGCGACGCTGGGCATAGGAGAAGGAGTAGAGGTGGCTTGGCACGTCGCACGCCGCCCCCGGATAGCTGTTGTGGAGCCACGTCC
>JBPCJI010000224.1:0-12090 GCA_051005475.1 Thermoleophilaceae bacterium | reverse complement strand
CTCGAGCGTGGGGGGGGGGACGGCTGTTTGTTTGCTGTGCGGCGGGGGGGGGGTGTGGGGTCCCCCCCCACGCCCGTGGCAAGCTCGAGCGCAAGGGGCTCGACGTCGTGGTGCTGAACGACATCTCCAGGGCGGACATCGGGTTTGACTCGGAGGAAAACGAGGTCACGATCCTCACGCGCGCCGGCGAACGCCAGGTGGAGCGCTCCCCGAAGTCCGCCGTGGCTGCGGCGATCCTCGACGAGGTGGAGGGGCTGCGCGGCGCGAACGTGGAGCTGCGGCCGTGAACCCCGAGGAGCGAGGCGAGCTGGTCTATGACCTCTTTTGCCGGGGCAGCGAGCTGCTCGAGGCCGGGGACTTCGCCGCGGCGTCGATCCCACTGGAGCAGGCGCGCGCGCTCGAGCCAGACAAGACCTCGATCCGTGAGGCGCTCGGGCGTGCCTACTTCCGCTCCGGCCGCTTCGAGCAGGCCGGCTCGGAGTTCGCGGCGGTGGTCGAGCGTGCGCCGGTCAACGACTTCGCCCACTTCTGCCTCGGTCGCGCGCTCTACAACATCGGCCGCCGCGACGAGGCCCGCCATCACGCCGTCCTGGCCGCGGGGATGCGGCCGGACCGGGCCGACTACCGCGCCTTCCGCGACCGGCTGAGGGGCGCCTGAAGGGTCCTCAGGCGGTAACGGGCCCGCGTTCGCGGGTCAGGCCGGCGAGCATCGCGTTGAAGAACAGGAGGTAGGCGAAGAGCGCGATGATCTCCGTCCCGAGGGCGAGGGCGACGACCCGCACGTCAACGGTTGCGACAACGCAGTAGAGCGCGACCGCCTCGGTGACCACGAGCTGCACGGCAACGCCCGCCGCGAACGGAACCACGACGTGGACGAAGCGCCGGGCGGCCCCCCGCGTGAGCTCCCTCGTCGCATGGGTTTCCTCGTTCAGCGCGGGCGGCTGTGCGGACATCTCCTCCTCGAAGCGCTTGACCTCCCGTAGAAGCAGCCGCGTGCGTCCGGTCATGGCGGTCACCAGCTGTACCAGCAGCCCCAGCGCCAGCACCGGCGTGAGAGCCGCCGCCGCGACGAAGTACAGGTCTGGAGCTCGGCCGCCACCGTCGATGACGCGCAACCCACCCTCGATGACCACGGTGAGGGCAATGGCAAGGAGCAGACCGAGGATCCCTGTCAGGAAGGGGCGAAGCCGAGCAGGCGGCCCGTTCTCGGGCGAGTTCGGCGGTGGGGGTGCGTACACCCGGCTGACCCTAGGGGACCGGACCGCCGCGTCCCGTTACGTTGCGCGAGTGCGCGCGATCGTCCAGCGTGTCAGCCGGGCCACCGTGACCTGCGGCGGGGAGGAGATCGCGACGATCGGGGCCGGTCTGCTGGTGCTGCTCGGGGTGCGCGAGGGGGATGGGGAGGCGGAGGCCGACCGACTCGCCCGCAAGCTGCTGGCCCTGCGGATCTTCGAGGACGACGGGGGGCGGATGAGCCTGTCGGTCAGAGACGTGGACGGAGAGGTGCTGTGCGTCAGCCAGTTCACCCTCCTCGCCGACGTGCGGCGCGGCAACCGCCCCAGCTTCCTCGACGCCGCGCCTCCACCGGTGGCGGAGCCCCTCTACGAGCGCGTGCGGGAGGCGCTCAGCGCTCGCGGCGGGCGCTTCGGCGCACACATGGAGGTCTCGCTGGTGAACGACGGGCCCGTGACGCTTATCGTCGAGGTGTAGCTGTCTATACTGGCTCGCGTTAGGACTTTCAGACGTATCGCGGCCCTCGGGCCGTGCTGGAGGTGGGCTTCGCAGCCCACCTTTTTTTCGACCTCATGCCGAGAACCGACCACCTATACACCGACATCGAGCAGCGCCTCGCGGGCACGCTTCCGCATGTCGAGCTGCTGGCGTGTGAGCCGATCGGAGAGGCGCGCCTGCGGATCGTGATCGACCATCCGGACGGCGTGACGCTGGCCCTGTGCGAGCAGGTCACGCACGAGCTGGGCGAGCTGCTGGAGGAGTTCGGTCTCGAGGTGGCATCCCCGGGCCCTGAGCGGCCGCTGACGAAGCCCGAGCACTTTCACCGTTTCATCGGTCGCCGCGCCCGTGTGCGCACCAGGCAGCCCCGCGAGGGGCACAAGAGCTTCACGGGCGAGCTGGTCGGCGCCTCGGAGGAAGAGGTGGCCCTGGCGGCGGACGGCGGCGTGGTGACGATTCCGTACACCGAGATCGCCCGCAGCAATCTGTTGAAGGATTCGGCAGGGACGCCGAATCCTTCGCGTCGGTATCAAGATTCGGCAGGGACGCCGAGTCCGCACCGGAGAGAGAGGTAGGTATGAGCAAGGAGATCGTCGACGCCATCCACGTTCTCGAGCAGGAGAAGGGGATCTCCGCAGACGCTCTCTTCGATGCCCTCGAGGACGCGCTGCTGTCCGCCTACAAGAAGAGCCCCGGGAGTGCCAGGTACGCGCGGGTGGACATCGACCACGGCAGCGGGGACTTCATCGTCTACCAGCTGATCCTGCCCGCCGAGCTCGAGGAGAAGCTGCTCACCGAGGCCGAGGAGGAGCAGGAGGAGCCCACGATCGACCCCGAGACGGGCGAGCTGCGAGAGCCCGAGGAGCCGGAGCTGGATCCCGAGAAGCTCGCCCAGTACAAGGACCAGATCGAGGAGAGCGACGTCACCCCGAAGGACTTCGGGCGCATCGCGGCACAGACCGCCAAGCAGGTGATCCTCCAGCGCATCCGCGAGGCCGAGCGGGAGATGATGTTCGACGAGTACCAGGACAGGGTGGGAGAGCTGATCACCGGGCTCGTCCAGCAGTCGGACTCGCGCTACACGCTGGTTCAGCTGCGCGAGCGCGTCGAGGCGCTGCTTCCCCGCTCCGAGCAGGTGGGGGGCGAGCGGTACGACCACGGCGCCCGGATCAAGGCCATCATCACCGACGTCTCCACGCAGTCCAAGGGACCCAGCATCATCGTCTCGCGCCGCTCGCCCGAGCTGATCCGCTCACGGTTCGAGCGCGAGGTGCCGGAGATCGCCGACGGGCTCGTGGAGATCCAGAACGTGGCGCGGGAGCCCGGCTACCGCTCGAAGATCGCCGTGATCTCCCACACCTCGGGCGTCGATCCCGTGGGAGCGTGCGTCGGGCCGCGGGGATCACGCGTGCGGATGGTCGTCTCCGAGCTGCGCGGGGAGAAGATCGACATCATCCCCTTCAACGAGGAGCCGGCGCGGTTCGTGGCCAAGGCGCTCTCGCCGGCGCGCGTGCGCGAGGTGCTCGTGGACGACGAGGCCAGGCAGGCCACCGTGATCGTCCCGGACGACCAGCTCTCGCTCGCGATCGGCAAGGACGGGCTCAACGCGCGGCTCGCCGCGCGGCTGACCGGCTGGCGGGTCGACATTCGCTCGGAGACCGAGTTCGCCGAGGAGGAGTCGACGATGGGCTACGAGGAGGAGGAGGTCGCGGGGCGCTGCGCCGCGATACTCGTGAACGGCAAGCGCTGCCCGAACGCCGCGATTCCCGGCTCCCGCTACTGCGGTCTCCCCACCCACCAGGCGCTGAAGGACCAGGAGGGTGACCGGATGGCCGGCGAGGACGAGTCGGCCGGCGAGGAGCCAGCTGCGGTGGAGCCCCCCGTCGAGGAGCCACCGGTCGAGGCGCCATCGGTCGGGGAGCCCCCCGTCGAGGACGACCCCGAGCAAGCCGCGCCGGAGCAGCCGCAGGCCGACGGTGTGGCCGCCGAGCGGCAGCCCGCAGAGGATCCGACGTAGGTCCGGAGCGCCGCTGCGTGGGCTGTGGTCGCACGCTGCCCCGGGACGCGCTGCTGCGCTTCGCGCGCACCGCGGACGGGTCGGCCAGACCCGACCCGGAGGGGCGCGTACAGGGGCGGGGCGCCTCCCTCTGCGCCCGCGCCGAATGCGCCGAGACGGCGCGCGACGGGCGCGCTTTCGCCCGATCCTTCAGAGCACACGTAAACGTTGACCCGGAGACCTTAGACTTCACACTCGCATGGCAAAGAGACGCGTCCACGAAATAGCGAAGGAACGAGGGATCTCCAGCAAGGAGGTTCTCGTCGTCCTGCAGAAGGCCGGGCTGAACGTCAAGGCGGCAGCCTCCAGCGTGGACGAGGGCGATATCGAGATGGCCTTCAACGGCGGCAAGCAGCGACCCGCCGCTGAGAGGACCGACGGTGGTGGGGCCGCCAAGCAGGCCGGCGCAAAGGCCCATCCGGCGGACGCGCCCCGAGCAGCAGGCGGCGCGGGCGCGACGAAGACCGAGCCCGCAGGAAAAGAGGCCGGGGGCCGGGCGAGCGCCGCGCGCAGCGGCGAGCAGGCGCCCAGTGGTGGCGGCGCCGGAGGCCGACGCCGGCGGGTGGTCATCGACTCACAGGCATCGCGCCGCCAGCCCGGGCCCCCGCCTCAGCAGCAGACTCCGCCGCGGCGTCGTGGGCGCCGCCGCCGCACCCCCTGGGTGGAGCCGGACCTCACGGCGCCCGAGCCCAAGGAGCTCGAGATCGTGGTCACCGACATCCCATCGGGCGCGACGGTCAAGGAGGTCTCGGAGTCGCTCGGCCTCTCCGCTCCCGATGTGATCAAGAAGCTGATGGAGCTGGGCGAGATGGCCACGCTCACCCAGACGCTCTCCGACGACGCGATCGAGGTGCTCGCCGACGGCTTCGACAAGAAGGTCACGATCGTCCACGCCGCCGACGAGGTGGCCACCCAACCGGTGTACGAGGACTCCGCAGACCAGCTGGTCGAGCGCCCGCCGGTCGTCACGATCCTGGGGCACGTGGATCACGGAAAGACCTCGCTGCTCGACGCGATCCGCCAGACCGAGGTGGCGGCGGGCGAGGCGGGGGGGATCACCCAGCACATTGGCGCATACCAGGTGCACCACGGGGACCACACCGTCACCTTCCTTGACACCCCGGGCCACGAGGCGTTCACCGCGATGCGCGCCCGCGGCGGCCAGGTGGCCGACATCGCCGTCGTGGTAGTGGCCGCGGACGACGGGGTGATGCCGCAGACGGTCGAGGCGGTCGACCACGCGAAGGCCGCGGACGTGCCGATCATGGTGGCGGTGAACAAGATCGACAAGGAGGGGGCGGACCCCAACCGCGTGCGCACCGAGCTGGCCCGGCAGGAGCTCACCCCGGCCGACTGGGGAGGGGACACGGAGTTCTGCGACGTCTCGGCCAAGACGCGCGAGAACCTCGACTCGCTGCTCGAGACGATCATCACGCTCGCAGACATCCAGGAGCTGAAGGCCAACCCCGACGTGGAGGCCTCCGGCGTAGTGATCGAGTCGCGGCTCGACCCGGGCCGCGGGCCTGTGGTGAGCCTGCTCGTCCAGCGCGGCACGCTCCAGGTCGGTGACGCCCTGGTGGCCGGCGGGCACCCCGGCCGGGCGCGGGCCATGAACGACTACCGCGGCGAGCGCATGAAGCGCGCCACGCCGGGCACTCCGGTGGAGGTGCTCGGCTTCGACGGAGTCCCAGAGGCCGGGGAGCACGTCCGCGTGGTGGCCAACGAGCGTGAGGCCCGGCGGGTCGCCGGGGAGCGCGCGAACCGGTTGAAGGCAGAGGCCCTGGCGCGCCGCGCGGGGGTGAAGATCTCGCTCGAGGACGTGATGGCACGTGCCCAGCAGGGCGACCTGGTCGAGCTGAACCTGATCGTGAAGGCCGACGTGGCCGGATCGCTCGAGGCGCTCGCCGACGAGATCGCGAAGCTGCCCCAGCGTCAGGTGACCGTCAACGTGATCCACGACGGCGTGGGGGGCATCAACGAGTCGGACGTGATGCTCGCCTCGGCCTCGGGAGGCGTGATCATCGGGTTCAACGTTCGGCCGGTCGGGGACGCCGTCCAGGTGGCCGCCCGCGAGGGCGTGGAGATCCGTACCTACTCGATCATCTACAAGGTGCTCGAGGAGCTGCGCCAGGCGATGGAGGGCATGCTCAAGCCCGAGGACGTCGAGAGCACCGTCGGGAGCGTGGAGGTGCGCCAGACCTTCAAGGCCTCCAAGGTGGGCACGATCGCCGGCGCCCACGTCATGAGCGGCACGGTGAGACGCGGCGCCACGGTCCGCCTCGTTCGCGATGGCACGATCGTCTACGACGGTCGCATCGCCTCGCTGCGACGGTTCAAGGACGACGTCCGCGAGGTCGTCCAGGGGATGGAGTGCGGCATCGTGCTGGAGAACTACGCCGACGTGAAGGAGGGCGACATCGTGGAGGTCTACGAGGTGCGGCAGGTAGAGCAGTCGCTGGAGTAGTGGCCTTTCTCTGCCTCCTCGAGTTCGAGCTTCACCTCCCCGACAACGGCGATCTGAAGGGCAAGCGCAAGCAGCTGCAGTCGCTCAAGTCGCACCTCCAGCGCCGGTTCGGCGCGGCGGTCGCCGAGACCGACCACCACGACCTCTGGCAGCGCGCCACGCTCGCCACGGCGCTGGTGGGGAGGGAGCGGCGCGGCCTCGAGGAGACCGCGGACGGCATGCAGCGGTTCGTCGACGCTCGATTCGGGGACTGGGTCAAGTGGGAGCGAACGGTCGTCAGCACGGCCGAGCTGAAGGAGGTCTAGGATGACCGTCGACCGAATGCGGCGAGTGAATGAGGCCCTCCGGGAGGTCCTCTCCGCACGTATAGCGGCCGGCCTGAAGGATCCGCGCGTAGGATTCGTGACCGTGACCTCAGTGGATACCAGCCCAGACCTCCAGCACGCCCGCGTGTACGTCAGCGTGCTCGGAAGCGAGGAGGAGCGCGAGGACAGCCTCGAGGGCCTCAACTCCTCCGCCGGCTACCTCCAGGCGGTCATGGCCGGCGAGGTGCGCATGAAGCGCACGCCGACGCTGCGCTTCGTGCACGACGACTCGATCGACCACGGCTTCCGCATCTCCGAGCTGCTCGAGGGCGGCGAGGGCCGGTGAGCGTGCTCTCCACCGGCGGCGGCGTGGCCGCCCACCCTGAGCTCGACCACGTCTTGGAGGAGCTGCGGCAGGCCGACAAGCTGCTGCTGACCACCCACGAGAACCCCGACGGAGACGCGCTCGGCTCGCTGCTCGGCATGCACCTGATCCTCACGCAGCTCGGCAAGGACTCCGTGATGTACATGTCGCCCGACGAGCTCCCGCTCCCCCACGAGTACCGTGAGATGAAGTTCGAAGGACTCGTGGGCGCCTGCCCGCATGACATGGGCGAGCGGGTGGCCGTCTTCCTGGACTGCGGCAACATCAACCGCATGCCCGTGGACTTCCTGCGGCGGGATGGGATCCACATCCTCAACATCGACCACCACCACGACAACACCCGCTTCGGCACGGTGAACCTCGTCGCGATGGAGGCCTCCTGCACGGCGGAGATCGTGTTCGCCATCGCGGGCGAGCTGGGCGCGGAGATCACGCCGCCGATTGCCGAGGCCCTCTACGTGGGGCTGGTCACCGACACCGGGCGGTTCATGTACGAGAACACCTCCGCGGCAGCCCACAGGATGGCGGCCGAGCTGATCGCGGCGGGCGTGGCGCCCCACCTCGTCCACCGCCGGCTGTTCGAGAACCTGCCGTTCACACGGCTCCAGATCCTCGCGCGTGCAATGGCGAGCGTGACGCGCTACGACGGGGGCGCGATCACCCTCGCCGCGCTCACCCGCGAGGACTTCGAGGAGACGGGCGCCCTGGAGACCGACTCCGAGGGCGTGGTGGACCATCTGCGCGCGGTGGAGGGCACGGCCGTCGCGGTGCTCGTTCGCGATCAGCTCGGCCCGGAGCGCGACGGCTCGCGAAAGGCCAGCCTGCGCGCGACCGACGAGCGGGTCGACGTGTCGATTATCGCCCGAGCGCTCGGGGGCGGTGGCCACCGGCAAGCCGCCGGCTTCTCGAGCCGGCTCGAGCCGGCCGAGCTCGTGGCCACGATCCGCGAGCACGTGGCCGAGCAGTTGCACGGCTGAGAGAGCCATCCGGGCACAGACCCCCCGGGGCGTCATCCTCCACGCCAAGCCGGCGGGCGTGACCTCCCACGACGTGGTGGCCGCCGTCCGGCGCTCCCTGCCGCGCGGGACCAAGGTCGGGCACGCCGGCACGCTCGACCCGTTCGCCACGGGCCTCCTGCTGATCCTCGTCGGGCGCGCAACGCGTGCGCAACGTTTCCTGATGGAGCTGCCAAAGGCCTACCGAGTGGTGGCCCGGCTCGGGTGGCGCTCGGACACCGGGGACCGCGACGGCACGCTCGAGGAAACCGGCCGGCTACCGGGCGGGCTCGCCATCCCCACCGGCACGATCATGCAGCGACCGCCCGCCTACTCGGCGGTGAAGGTCGGCGGCGAGGCGCTCTACCGCAAGGCCCGACGCGGCGCGCCCGTGGAGGGGGAGCCGCGGCCCGTCACGGTCCACCGAGCCGAGCTGATGTGGCGCGAGGGGGACCGGGCGGCGTTTGAGATCGAATGCTCGTCGGGCACCTACGTGCGCCAGCTGATCACGGCGCTGGGGGACGCCTACTGCGAGGAGCTGGAGCGCACCGCCATCGGTCCGTTCGCGCTCTCGGAGGCCGACCCCGAGCGCGTCTTGCCGATGATCGACGCACTCGCGTTCCTGCCCGAGCGCCCGCTCGACGCCGCGGAGGCAGCGCAGGTGGCCCACGGGGTGAGGCTGCCGGCGGGCGAGGACCCGAGCGCTCCAGCCCTGCGCCTGACCCACTCGGGAGAGCTGGTGGCGATCGCCGAGCCACGCGGCTCGGAGCTCCAGCCCGTCGTAGTGTTCGCGGCGTGAAGGTCACCCTGTTGACGGACATCCCCGAGCAGCCGCAAGGCGCCGCCGCGTCACGCAAAATCGCCATCGGCACCTTCGACGGCGTCCACGTCGGCCACCGCGAGGTGATCCGCGGCAACGACACGGTGCTCACCTTCGATCCGCATCCGCAGGCCGTCATCAACCCCGGCGGCGCGCCAAAGCTCGTGATGCAGCCCTCGATCAAGCGCGACGTGATCGACGGGCTCGGTGTGGAGGAGCTCGTGGTGATCCCCTTCGATCGCGAGTTCGCCTCCAGGAGCGCAGAGGAGTTCGTGCAGCGGGTTCTGATCGGACAGCTGGGCGCGGCCCGGGTGTCGGTGGGCGAGAACTTTCGCTTCGGGCAGCGTGCACGGGGAACCCCCGAGTTCCTGGCCTCCCACGGCGAGTTCGAGACGCGCGTGGTGCCGCTCGTGGAGGTTGCGGGGGAGACCGTGTCCTCGAGCCAGATCCGGGGCCTCGTGGCCGCCGGGGAGGTTGACAAGGCCGCACGATTCCTTGGCGAGCCGTTCATGGTCGATGGTGAGGTGGCCCACGGCGACGCGCGCGGCAGGGAGCTGGGAGTGCCGACGGCGAACATCGTTCCCGACGAACGGGAGCTCTCACCGGGGCATGGCGTCTACGCCGCGTGGGCCCACGGCCACCCGGCCGCCGTGAACGTCGGTGTGCGCCCGATGTTCGAGACGGGGAGGGGGCTGCTGATCGAGGCGTACCTGATCGACTTCGAGGGAGATCTCTACGGCAAGACCCTGCGGGTGGCCTTCCTCGAGCGGATGCGCGGGGAGCGGCGGTTTGAGTCGATCGACGCGCTCAAGGAGCAGATGTGGCTCGATGTCGAGCAGGCTCGCGAGATCTGTGCCCGCACACGGCGCGAGACGGCCTGACGGCCTCTGCTACCGTTTCGCCGCCGATGACCCTGACCGTCGAGAAGAAGCAGGAGATCGTTTCCAAGCACGGGCGCGCGCCCGGCGACACAGGCTCCGCCGAGGTCCAGATCGCGTTGCTCACCGCTCGTGTCAATGAGCTGACCGAGCACCTCCGTACGCACAAGAAGGACCACCATTCGCGACGTGGGCTGCTGATGCTCGTCGGCAAGCGCCGCCGGCTGCTGGGGTATCTCCAGCGCACGGACCTCGACCGCTACCGCGCGCTGATCAAGGAGCTCGGGCTGAGGCGGTGATCGCGCCCGGCTCGCCAGCACCTCACTTCACGCTTTCAGATCAGGACGGAAACGAGGTCTCGCTCGAGGACCTGCGAGGCAGGACGAGCGTGCTGGTCTTCTACCCGCTGGACTTCAGCCCCATGTGCACAGACCAGCTCAACGTCTACCAGGAGGTGCTGGGCGATCTCGAGCAGCAGGGGGCAGGCCTCTACGGGATCTCCGTGGACTCCGCCTTTGCCCACAAGGCGTTCCGGGAACGTCTCGGCATCACCTTTCCGCTGCTCGCCGACTTCAACCCGAAGGGCGAGGTCGCACGCCGGTACGGCGTCTACACCGAGGAGCGCGGCCACAGCCGGCGCGCGCTGGTGATGGTCGGCCCGGACCTCGAGGTCAACTGGTCCCACGAGGCCCCCAGCCCCCTGGAGATCCCCGGCGCCAACCTGATCTTTGACGCCCTCGCCGCTCGGTAGCGCCGAGCCACCCGGACCGCTCGGCGACGACCACGTGCGCGGCGGGGGGGCTCTCCTGGTCGAATACGCCGACCTCGAGTGCCCCTACTGCGCCCGCGCCAACATCCTGCTGAGAGACCTGCCGGTGCGGCGGATCTTTCGCCACTTCCCGGTCGTCTCCAAGCACCCGCGGGCACTGCTGCTCGCCCACGCGGCAGAGGCGGCCGCGCTCCAGGACCACTTCTGGCCGATGCACGACTCGCTGATGGAAGATCAGGGCCGGCTCGAGGACCCTCATCTCTGGCAGCGCTGCCGGGCGCTCGGGCTGGACCTCGACCGCTTCGAGGCCGACCGTCGCACGGCGGCCGTGGCCGAGCGCGTGGAGCGCGACTTCCGCTCGGGCGTGCGGGCGGGGGTGATGACCACGCCGACGCTGTTCGTCGATGGGCGGGCCTACCCGGGCATACCGGGCGAGGAGTTGCTCGGGCGGCTTCGCCGGCCGGCCCGCCCTCCGCGGTCAGGCCCTACCTGGCGGTGAGCTTGTAGGGGCCGCAGGGCGGTCCTGGCAAGCCGGCCCCCATCGGCCCCTCCGTCGGCGGGCTGTCCCTCACCCTCTTCCCATCGATGTCTCTCAGGTCGATCGTAAGGGTCTTGCCCGTGGCCTCGACCTGGGCGTAGCTGAAGACGTCCATCGCCGCGCAGCGCATCCCGACGCCCTGGGGCGGCGGCGCCTTGAAGATGCTCGACCAGACGGCGGCGCTGAAGAAGGCGCCCACCCTGCCGCCCACCTCGTCGTTGATCTCCCGCTTGTAGGTCATGGTGGCCACCGGCCCCGTCGTGACCTCGAGGATGCCGCTGTTCCGCGGGCACCCCGGTTGCGGCTCCAAGGTGCAGAACCGTACGTCGTTCACCAGGTTGGCGTGGATGTCGGTCGTGAGGAAGACCACGTTCTTGACGTTCCTGGAGAGAAACTCGAGCAGCCGCCGGCGCTCGGCCGCATATCCCTCCCAGTACTCGTAGGGAAGCACGTAGAACTGCTGGATCGCCACCTCGTTGAGGATCACCTTCCAGGTGGCGCTGGAGCGCGCGATCGCCTGCGTGAAGCGGTCGTACTGCCGGCGCCCGAGCATGGTCCGCCCGGGATCGTTGATCGTGTCGAGACAGCGCTTTGAGACCGGCTGGCGAAGCGCCTCGCGGACCAGGCCGAACTCCGTGCGCGCCAGGGTGCCCTCGGCCGTCGGAGCCTCGTCGGGCTCACCGGTGGAGGGGTTGTCACATGCGTGGTCGGCGGAGGCCTTGGCGCTCTTGAAGGAGCGCTCGTCGAGCAGGAACAGCTCGACGTTCTTGCCCCAGCGCACGCTGCGATAGATCCCGTCCTCGCGGCTGAACGTGACCGGCATGTAGTCGCGGAACGCGCGCGAGCCCGCCCGGTAGATCGTCCCCGGGTCAACGACGATCTTGTGCTCGTTTCCCCTCGTGGCGTTCCCGCTCGTGTACTCGCGCTCGAAGGGCGTGAAGTCGTTGACGAACTCGTGGTCGTCCCAGTGGTTGTACACCGGCCCGCTCCTTCGCAGCAGCTGCAGGTTCTGGCTCGACAGGTTGAGCCGGTACTTGCTCCACTTCTGGGGGACGGTGATCGCGTCCGGGACCTTCGGCCACGCCCCGGGGACCTCGGTGTCCATGTAGATCGTGTCGCCCATGTTCACGTTGAAGTCGTTTCGCTGCC
>JBPCJI010000223.1:0-4803 GCA_051005475.1 Thermoleophilaceae bacterium | reverse complement strand
GACAGGCTGCGCCCGTAGACGAAGACGTCCTTGAACTTCCCCTGGGTCTGGAGATTGGTGACCACCCCCACGCGCGCGCGCCCGTCAGGGGCCGTGGCGGCCGGGTCGGCAAGCTCCTCCACGGCGTCGGGCTCGGAGTCGAGCGCCGCGTCGGCCACCTGGACGGCGACGCGCAGGACTGCGCGGCGCACCGCGGCCTCGACTTCGTCCCACGGGGCGTCGGACGCTCGCTCGAACTCGATCACGAGATTGTGCGTGGCGCCGAGCGGCGAGAGCGCCGCCACCGGGCCCGACATGTCGATCACCGCCTCCTGGGCGCGGGGCAGGTACCCGGCGGCGAGCACCGCGGCCCCGCGCAGGACGTGGGTCTCGCCCCGCCCCGGCGGCAGGGCCGGGCCGATAAATCCAGGAAAGACGCCGGCGCCACCCGGCCCCTTCGTGCACGGCTGGACCGCGTCGAGCGCGCCCACGATCCGCGCCGACTCCCCGGGGGAGACGCAGGAGAGGCGGATCTCGGCGAGCGCGGGATCGCTCGGGAGCTCAGAAGCCAGCGACCGTGAGACCGTGAGGCGGCCTTGGCTGAAGCTCGTGCGATCACCGAGCGCAAGCTCACTCACGTCGTGGACGAGGCGACGTAGCCCCGTCTCGGGCTCTGCTCCGCTCTTGGACCTTTCGTTCATCCCGCCCCATCTCGCATAGCCGGCAAGAGAAGTATCCCTGGTCGCGGGAGCTCCAAGCAAGCTTGGTCGGTCAACCGGCCCCGGTCGCGGCTTTCGGAGTAGGTTAAGCGAGAGCGCCATGCCCTACGAACTGCTCGCCGCGGCCCTCGATCCTGTTCAGCAGGACTACCTGCTCGAGGCGCGCCAGATGCAGGCGATGTCGTTCGCCGTGCACATCCCGATCGTGTGCTTCGGCATCGCGTTCCCCGCGCTCGTGATGTTCGTCGAGTGGCTTCACCTGCGCACGGGTGACCCGATCTACCGCACGCTCGCCAAGCGCTGGTCGAAGGTGATGGCCGCGCTGTTCGCCGTCGGGGTCGTGACGGGCACGATCCTGAGCTTCGAGCTCGGCGTGCTGTGGCCGAACTTCATGGCCACCTTCGCCGATGTCTTCGGCCTGGGGTTCACGCTCGAGGGCTTCTCGTTCTTTCTCGAGGCGATCTTCATCGCGATCTACCTCTACGGCTGGGACCGCCTCTCGCCGCGTATGCACCTGCTCTCCGGCGTGCCGGTCGTGGTGGCGGGCATCACCGGATCGCTGACGGTGATCACCGTGAACGCCTGGATGAACAACCCCGGCGGCTTTCGCTTCGAGAACGGCGAGGCCGTCGACGTCCGCCCGTGGGAGGCGCTCTTTGGCAACGACTTCTTCTGGCACGAGCTGGTGCACATGTACGTGGCGGCCTACATGGTCACCGGCTTCCTGGTGGCGGCCGTGTACGCGTGGGGGTGGATGAAGGGGCGCACCGGGCGCTATGAGCGCACCGCGCTGCTCGTGGGCCTGACGGCCGCCTGCGTGGCCGCGCCGGTGCAACTGATCGTGGGCGACTGGGCGGCGCGCGAGGTGGCAAAGCGCCAGCCGGTCAAGCTCGCCGCCTTCGAGGGGCTCCAGGAGACGACGAAGGGCGCTCCAATCAACATCGGCGGCTTCTACAGCGAGTCAGAGGGGAAGGTGAAGGGCGGCATCGAGCTGCCCAAGCTGCTGTCGCTGCTGGCCTTCCAGGACCCGAACGCAGAGGTCGAGGGGCTCGAGTCCGTGCCCGCGCGAGACCGCCCGCCCGTCGCCATCGTGCGGACGGCCTTCTCGATCATGGTCGGGATCGGCACGCTGCTGGCGGCGCTGTCGGCGTGGTTCCTGTGGCTGCGGGCGCGAGGGCGCTTCCCGGACTCGATCTGGTTCTGGCGCGCGGTGGTCGCGGCCGGACCGCTCTCGCTCGTGGCGCTGATCGCGGGCTGGGTGACCACCGAGGTCGGGCGCCAGCCGTGGGTGGTCTACGGACTGATGCGAACCGAGGACGCGGTCACGGGCGCGGGCGGGATCCCGGTCGGCTACGCCACGCTCACGGTGGTCTACGTGGGGCTTATCGCGGGCACGATCTGGATCCTGCGCCGGCTGGCGCGCACGCCGCTCGAGCACGCCGAGGCGAAGCCGCCGGAGGTGCCGCGTGGCTGAGTTCCCGATGGTGCTGATCCTGGCGGGCCTCGCCGCCTACGCCGTGCTCGGTGGGGCCGACTTCGGCGCCGGCCTGTGGGAGCTTGGCGCGCGCGGGCGGGGCGGCGCCGCCATTCGCGAGCACACCCACCGCGCGATGGCGCCGGTGTGGGAGGCAAACCACGTACGGCTCATCTTCGTCCTGGTCGTCTGCTGGACGGCCTATCCGACGGCGTTCGCGTCGATCGCCTCCACTCTCACGGTCCCGCTCTTCATCGCGGGGATCGGGGTGATCCTGCGTGGCGCGAGCTACGCGTTCCGGACCGGCGACCCCGGCGGGCGTGAGGCGAGCGCGCTCAGCCTGGTGCTCTCGCTGTCGTCGGTGCTCACGCCGTTTGCCCTCGGCGCCGCCGCCGGCGCAATCGCCTCGGGCCGCGTGCCGGTCGGAAACGCCGCGGGAGACGCGTACAGCAGCTGGCTGAACCCGACCTCGTTGCTCGTCGGGTCCCTCGCGGTGGCGAGTGCCGCCTATACCGCGGCAATCTACCTGGCGGGGGACGCCAGGCGCGAGGGGCTCGTCGATCTGGCCGAGACCTTCCGCAAGCGGGCGCTCGTCTCGGGTGCGCTCGTCGGCGCGATCGCGGTCTGCGGCCCGCTTGTGTTGTACGGGGATGCCAAGCCGCTCTACGACGGCCTCTCGAGCGGCGCGGGGCTCGTGGCCGGGCTCGTCTCGGGCATCGCCGGCGTGACGACTCTCGCGCTGGTCTACCGCGGGCGCTTCGAGCCCGCGCGGGCATCGGCGGCACTCGCGGTGGCGGCGATCGTGGCGGGCTGGGGACTTGCGCAGGAGCCCTCTTTCCTCCCCGGGCTGACGCTCGAGGAGGCGGCCGCGGGGGATGCGACGCTGGTGGCGATCGCCGTGTCGGTCGGATTCGGCATGCTGATCCTGCTGCCCTCGCTTGCGTTGCTGTTCCGGCTCGTTCTGAGCGGCCACTTCGATCCCGGCGAGGAATCACCGGAGGAGCCCTCCCGGACCGTGCGCTCGCCGGGGCCGAACATCCCGCCGGCCGCCGTGGCGGCCACCGCGGGCATCGGCACGGCGGTCACGCTGCTCGCGAAGGGCTGGCTGCTCGGCGTCGGGCTGGCGACGATGCTGGTCGCCGCGGTGCTTGCCTTCATCCTCTTTGCAACCCCCGAGGAGGAAGCCTGAGGGAGAAGTAGCGGCGAAACTCGGATCGCCGCCCCCGTCCCGGAAGGCGCGTCCGCAGCCGGGCTGGGTTTCGTCCCGGTACACGCCCCAGCGACCGCACCGAGTGTGGGGAACAAAAGGTGCGCATCGCGCACCCAACGTGGACCACACTCGCCGGCATCCGGTTTTCGAAACTTCCGCGTCTGCCGGAGGTTGGTTCGAGCACCATGGGCAACCGATTGATGTCTGGCCTGCGAGCGCTCTCCGCCAGCCTGATCGTAGCGCTCGTCCCCGCACTCCCTGCCGAGGCGGCATTCCCGGGTCGCAACGGCCAACTCGCGTTCTCGCAGCTCGTGGCCTTCGACACTCCCGGCACCAGCTTCATCGAGCTCGTCCGCGCCGACGGCGGGGGGCGACGCCGGCTCGCGGCCTGTCCGGCGGGCGTGGCCTGTCGCGCCACCCAGCCGGCGTTCTCCCCGGGCGGTACGACGATCGCCTTCGCAAGCGGGATCGACACGAGCAACGCGATCGGGCTCGTGGGGGTCGACGGGTCGTCGCTGCGCCGCCTGCCTCAGCTGACCGGCCAGGACATACAGCCCGCGTGGTCACCGGACCGGGCGCGGCTCGTGTTCAGCGGTCCGCAGGACGGGGGTCCGCTGTTCGACATCTTCACGACGCGAATCGCGTCTCCCGACGCCCGCCGCCTGACCCTGCGGCCGGGCACCGACGACGGTGAGCCCTCATGGTCGACGCGCGGGCGGATCGCCTTCAGGCGCGAGCGCGACCTCTACAGCATGCTCTCGGACGGCCGGGGGCTCGCCCGCCTCACCTTCCGCGGGGGCGCCGATCCCGCCTGGTCGCCCTATGCGAGGAAGCTGGCCTTCGAGCGGGGCGCTGACCTCTACATCGTCGGCGCCGACGGGCGCGGGCTGCGGCGGCTGACCTTCCGCGGCGGCGCGGACCCCGCCTGGTCCCCGGATGGACGGCGGATCGCGTTCGCTCGCCTCGAGGGCTCCGCGAGCGGACCGCAGAGCAGCATCTACACGGTCGGGACCGACGGGCGGGGCCTTCAGCGCGTGGCGAGCGTCACGGCCGGCGGCGGGCGCGACCTCGCGGATCCTGACTGGCAGCCCCTGCCCTGACCATCGGCGATCCCAGCGCCTGGGCCTGGGGCGGGGCCTAGTACATCCGTCCGGATCGTGGTCTCGGCGGGGCGGACACGTGGGGGAGTGACGGGCCTGATCGATCGCTAGGGGCGCGGTTGCAGGCGAGGGGAAGGGCATGCCCCTTCATCTCACCCACCGCCTTCCGCGCCTCCCAGGTGCCTCCTCGATGGCCGTGCTGCTCGCGACGGCAGCCACGGTCGCCGTTGCGACCGTCCTACCGGCCACCGCGGATGCGCGCCCTGAGCCCACGGCAAAGATGGGAATGCGCGGACCGATCCCGGGGGTCCCCCGCTCCTT
>JBPCJI010000222.1:0-4874 GCA_051005475.1 Thermoleophilaceae bacterium | reverse complement strand
TCTCGGCGCCGAGCAGCGTCATACCTTCGTGACCTCGACCGCGCGCGGGGCGCCGTTCATCAGCGTCGTCGCGTTGTCCGCGGCCGTGCCCGAGACGAGGAAGACGCTGCCGGGACGCACCGCCTGGCGCAGCGCCACGGCGGCGCGCACGCGCCGGCCGCCGGCGCTCACCTCGACCTCGTCGCCGCTCGTCACCCCCAGGCGCTCGGCGTCGGAGGGTGAGAGCTCGGCGCGCTGGACGGGTGCGAGGAACCTGAGCGACGGGGCATGGCGGGTGACGGCGCCCGACCAGAGCGTGGGCGCCGTCCCCAGCGTGAGGCCCTCGGGCAGCTCCGGTGGAGCATCGAGCGGGGCGGAGGGAACCTCGGCCGCCGGCAGGTTCGCGGCCGCGTCGCGGTCCTGCCAGCGAACGCCGCGCCCGCCGATCTCCTGGAGCGTGATGCCGTTGTAGAACCCCACGGCATCGGTCAGCCGGGCCGTCACAGTGGCGGAGGTGGGCGGTTCGAGAGCTGCCCCGATCCGCGAGCTCAACTCGGCCAGCACACTCCAAGCGGGGCGCACCTCGCCGGCATGGCCGACCGCCTGACGCACGCGCTGCAGGCGGCCGTCGGGATGGGTCATCGTGCCTTCCTTCTCGGCGTTCGTCTCCGCGGGAAAGACCACGGTGGCGTGCTCCTCGATCGCCGGGGTGAGAAAGTCGGTGAAGGTGATCACGTCGGTGGCGCCGAGAAGCGCCTGCTCCCAGGCCGCCTGCTCTGGATGGTTCTCGAGCGGGTCGACGTGCAGCAGGAGAAGCGTCGAGATGTCTCCACCATCCAGGGCCCGGGCGATCTCTGCAGCGCCCATGCCCTCCTCCGGGGAGTCCTCGAGGCCTGGACCGATTCCCGGGAGGACGCCCACCTCCCGCAGGCCGCGGGAGTTGGTGCCCGAGCAGATCTCGACCAGGCCGGACTCCTCGCGCCCGGCCACGCCGAGCGCCTCGGCAACTGCCAGCAGCGCGTCGATCGCGTGCGTGCCGCGAGCGCCGTGCGAGACGCGCTCTCCCCAGAGCACCACGACGTCGCCCGCGTCGCGCAGGGCCTCGCCCGCGCCCCGGATCGCCTCGCGGTCCGCGCCGGCCCGGTCGGCGAGGGCGGATACATCCAGCCCGCCCGCGGGCGCCCCGGGCCCGAACGGCTGCACCCCGACCTTCTCGGCCACCGCCTCCACGGCCTCCTTGGCCAGCGCGGTCAGGCCGCCCTCCGGCGCGTCGCCCCCGGGTGGCTCGGACTCGCCCGGGGGGCCCCCGGAAGCCCGTGGAGAGCCCAGCTCGGCGGCGAGCGCCGCCAGCGCCGCCTCGGCGGCCCCCGGCGTGAAGCGCACCGTGGCCGTGGCGTTCGGATCGAGCGTGCTCGGCCGGCTCGTGAGCGTGACCACGCGGGCGCCGTTTCGCCGCGCGGCCTTGCGCACGCGCAGGTCCAGGATCGGCGCCTCGTCCACGGGCTCGGTCTCCACCACGAGCACCGCCCCCGCGTGGTCGATGTCACCGACGCGCGCGGACAGGTCGGGCCGCGCGAGCACACGCGCCTGCCGGGAGTCGAGCCCCCCGCCCGCGCGTGAGTCCAGGTGCGGGGAGCCAAGACCCTCTCGCATCAGCCGCTGGAGGAGAAACCCCTCCTCATTCGTGGTCGCGCCGCCCGCGAGCGCCGCGGCCCTCGCGCCCGCCTGCCCGAGGGCGGATGCGGCCTCGGAGAGCGCGCGCTCCCACGAGCACTCGCGCAGCGTGCCATCCTCACGCACCATCGGCGCGGTCAGCCGCTCGGGGGAGTGGAAGGTCTGGTAGCCGAAGCGGCCCTTGTCACAGAGCCAGCCGTCATCGACCTCGGAGTTCTCACGAGCGAGGACGCGCAGGACCTTCGAGTCGTCCCGGATCGTGAAGTCCACGTTGCACTGGCTCGGGCAGAGGGTGCACAGCGACCCGGCCCCCTCGATGTCCCACGGCCGCGCCCGGAAGCGGTAGGCGGTCGAGGTGAGCGCGCCGACGGGGCACAGCTCGATGATGTTGCCGCTGAACGGGCCGACGTAGGGCCGGCCGTCGTGGGTGCCGACGTAGGTGTAGTCTCCCCGCTCGAGGAACACCAGCTGGTAGTCCTCGGCGATCTCCTGCGAGAAGCGCACGCAGCGATAGCAGAGAATGCAGCGCTCGCGGTCGATCGCCACCAGCGGCGAGAGCTCGAGCGGCTTGCGGAAGTGACGCTTGGGCTCGATGAAGCGCGACTTGCCCGAGCCCCATCCGTAGGAGATGTCCTGCAGCGGGCACTCGCCGCCCTTGTCGCACACCGGGCAGTCGAGCGGGTGGTTCACGAGCAGGAACTCGACCATCGCGGCCTGGGCCTCCTTCACCCGGTCGGAGGTGGTGATGACCACCATGCCGTCCTTGACCGGGGTCGAGCAGGAGGTCTGGAGCTTGGGGATGCCCTCGATCTCCACGAGGCACATCCGGCACGCGCCCACCGGGGGGCCGAGCTTGCGCTCGTAGCAGAAGTAGGGGATCTCGACGTCCCCCTGCTTGGCGGCCTCCACGAGCATCGCCCCCTCGGGCGCGGTCACCTCGCGGCCGTCGATCTCGAACGTGACCTGGCTCAGCTCGGGGCGGGCCACTATGAGGGCCCTGCTTCCGCGGAGCCCGCCAGCTCGCCGGCGCCGTAGGCATCCCCGCCCAGGCCTCGCCGCTCGCGCGCCTGCTCCATGTGCTGAACGAACTCCTCGCGGAAGTGCTTGATCATCGCGCCGATCGGCATCGCCATCGAGTCACCCAGCACGCAGAGGCAGTTGCCGATGATGTTCTCCTGCACGCCCGCCAGGATGTCCAGGTCCATCGGCGTGCCCTCGCCTTCGTCGAGGCGCTCGAGCGTCTTCACGGTCCAGCTCGTGCCCTCTCGGCAGGGCACGCACTTGCCGCAGGACTCGTGGCGGTAGAACTCGGCCAGGCGGAGCGCGAGCGGCACTATCGGCTGGGTCTCGTCCACCACGATCACCGCGCCCGACCCGAGCATCGAGCCGGCCTCGTCCATCGCCTCGAAGGTGTAGGGCAGGTCGAGGTGCTCCTCGAGCAGGATCGGCGCGGAGGAGCCGCCGGGAAACCAGCACTTCACCTTGCGCCCGTCGGGGGGCCCGCCCGCGAGGTCGTAGACGAGCTCGCGGACCTTGATCCCCAGCTCGATCTCGTAGTTGCCCGGGCGCTGGACGTTCCCCGAGACCGACACGAGCTTGGTGCCGGTGGACTCGTCGATGCCCATCGAGCGGAACCAGTCGGCTCCCTTCTCGATGATCAGCGGCGCGTTGCACAGCGTCTCCACGTTGTTGATCAGCGTGGGCCCCTGGTAGAGCCCCTGGTTGGCCGGGAAGGGGGGCTTGAGGCGCGGGTTGCCCCGCAGGCCCTCGAGCCCGTCCAACAGGCCCGTCTCCTCGCCGCAGATGTAGGCGCCCTGGCCGCGGTGCACCACGAGCTCGAGCGTGGTCTCCGAGCCGAAGATCCGCTCGCCGACGTAGCCCTTCTCGTAGGCCTCGGTCACCGCGGCGTCGAGGATCTTTGCCTGGGTCTCGTACTCGCCGCGGATGAAGATGAAGGCGCGCCCGGCATCCGCGGCGATCGCGCCGATGATGATGCCCTCGATCAGCAGGTGGGGGTTCTTCTGCATCAGCAGCCGGTCCTTGAAGGTGCCCGGCTCCGACTCGTCCGCGTTGCAGCACAGGTACTTGTCCATCGAGCCCTCCGGGATGAAGCTCGCCTTCTTGCCCATCGAGAAGCCAGCGCCGCCGCGGCCGCGCAGGCCCGAGGCCTCGAGCTCCTCGAGCACCTCGGCCTGGGACATGTCGAACAGGGCCTTGCGCGCCGCGCGGTACCCGCCAAGGCGCTCGTAGACCTCCATCGTGTGAAGGCCCGGCTCGTCGATGTTCGCCGTGAGGACCTTGGTCTGGCTCATGCCGGGCTGGGGTCGGGTGGCGAGGGCGGGCCCGGCGGCTGGGGCCCCGAGCGTCCGTCGTCCCAGGGCAGGCGGAAGTCGCTGTCCTGCAGGCCGCGTCCGGGGAGCACGTCGCGCCCCTCCTTGACGGCACTCACCAGCTCGGCCGCGTCGCTCTTGTCCAGGGGCCCCACGTAGCGGCCGTCCACAGATGCCATCGGTGCCATCTCGCATGCGCCGAGGCACTCGAACTCGCGCACCTCGCAGTCCTCGAGGCCCTGCTCGCGCGCCTCACGGGCGATCTCGTCATACACCGATTTCGCGTCGAGCAGGTGGCAGGCCACGCTCGTGCAGACGTAGACGTAGCGGCTGCCGACGGGCTCGCTGCGCAGCATGTCGTAGAAGGTCGCGATAGAGGAGAGGTAGGCGGGGGTCACCTGCATCACCGCGGCCACCTGGCGCATCGCCTCCGGCGAGCACCACCCGTGCACACGCTGGGCGGCGGCGAGCGCCGGGAGCGTGGCCGCGCGCTTCTCGGGGTAGCGGCCCATCGCGGCCTGGATCGATGCGCGCAGCGCCTCCGGGACGTCGACCTCGGCCGGGTCGGGCACGAGCGCCGGATCCTTCTCGAGGTCAACGGCCTCGTCCCAGCCGAGCGGCATGCGGCGCCTGTCGCGGGGGACGCCTCTCTCGCTCACCGGTCGATTCCCCCCAGGATCGGGTCGAGCATCGCCAGGCAGGCGATGAAGTCGGCGATCACGCTTCCCTCGCCCATGTGCTTGAGGGCCTGGAGATTCACGAAGGAGGGATCGCGCATGTGCACTCGTGCCGGCTTTGCCGACCCGTCGGCGACGATGAAGCAGCCGAGCTCGCCGCGGGGGGACTCGATCGCCACGTAGGCCTCGCCCGGCGGCACCCGGAAGCCCTCGG
>JBPCJI010000221.1:0-8557 GCA_051005475.1 Thermoleophilaceae bacterium | reverse complement strand
TTCCTCACCCCGATAGGCGTGCCGGTCCGGGGGGCCGCAGCGGCCGCCCGGCGCTTCGCCGCGGGCCGAGCCGAAGCGTCGCCGCCACGGCGGCTACCCGTCTCGGGGGCCTTCCCGCGGGAGGCGGGGGCGCTCTTTGCCGGGCTGGTTGCCGCGGGCGCGGGCGAGTCCTCGGCGGACTTGCGGGCTCCGCTCGTGGCGTAGAAGGCCGCCAGCGCCAGCACGGCTGCTATGAGGGCGAACAGGAAGGGGCGTGAGATAGCCATCCAGTGGGATATCGGCAGCGCGGGCCCGATCCATTACCGCCCCCCCGCGGCCCGGCGCATCGTGTTCACCGGAACGCTGCGAGCCGCCCAGCCTTCGAGGCTGCGGGCGCCCTGATGAACCAGGACCTCCAGGCCATCGACCACTCGCACTCCTCCGTGCCGGGCCCACCGCGCGAACGCGGTCGGGCCGGCGCCGTACACGAGGTCGACCACGATCGGGGGCGGCTCGTATCCGACGAGCCCGAGCGCCGCAAGCGCCTGCTCCTGCGTGGTCGAGGGGTCAAGCCCGACCGACGTGCAGTTCACGAGCAGGTCCGCCGGGCCGGGATGCTCGCTGTGGCGGGCGCCGAGCTCTGCCGCGAGCTCCTCCGCCCGCGCGGGCGTGCGGTTCCAGACCGACACCTCCCGGGTCCCGGTCTCCTGAAGCGCATGGACCACCGCGCGGGCCGACCCGCCGGCGCCGAGCACGAGCGCGCGCAGTGTCCCCGTGGGGACCGCGAGCGCATCGAGAAAGCCGCCTGCGTCGGTGTTGTCCGCGACGATCCGGCCATCGGTGAAGCTCAGGGTGTTGGCCGCGCCAATCGCCGCCGCTGCGGTGGTGTGCTCGTCGGCCATCCCGTACGCGGCCAGCTTGTGCGGGACCGTCACGTTCACCCCCCGAAACCCTGATGCGGGCAGCGCCCGCACGGTCTCCGCGAACCGCTCGGGCGGTAGCGGGAGCGGCACGTAGAGCCAGTCGAGCCCCATCTCGGCGAGCGCGGCGTTGTGCATCGCGGGGGAACGGCTGTGGGCCACGGGAAAGCCGGCGACACCGAGCAACGTGCGGGGCATCGGGCGGCCCTCAGCAGTTCGTCGGCGACTTGCCGCCGCGCCGACTGCGCGCGCTGTTGTAGCGCCTGACGTCCTGCTGGAACTCCGCGTCGGTCCGCGAGAAGGAGTGCTCCCCGCAGGTGCCGGGCTTCACGATGTAGAAGAGGAAGCCGGTCCGGGCCGGGCGGGCGGCCGCCCGGATCGCGGCCAGGCCGGGGCTGCCGATCGGTCCCGGCGGCAGCCCCCTGCGCGTGCGCGTGTTGTAGGGGGAGCCGGTGGCGAGCTGGGACTGGGTGAGCGGCCTGGTCCAGTTCTTGGTGGCGAAGCGGATCGTGGCGTCTATGCCGAGCGGAATGCCCTCGCGCAGGCGGTTGTAGATGACCGAAGCCACGATCGGCCGCTCCCTGGGTATCTGTGCCTCGCGGTCGATCATCGAGGCGATCGTGAGCACGTCGTAGGGGGTGAGCTTCCTGCGCTTGGCAGCGCGCAGATCGACCTTTGCGATCTCGCGCCTGAAGGCGCGGATCTGCTCGTTCACCAAATCCTGTGCCGAGAGCCCGCGCTTCAGCTCGTAGGTGGCGGGAAAGAGGAACCCCTCCAGGTCGCGCGGGCGCCTGGCGCCGTATCTCCTCGGATCCAGGAGACGGGAGCTCTTCGTCAGGGCGAGGTAGTCGCCCTTGAGCCGGCCCTCCACGATGCCCTTCACCTCCCGCCGCGCGCGCCCCTCCGGGATCGCGATGCGAACGACGTCCGGCGGCGGACCCTGCGACAGCGCATCGAGGGCGGCCCCGTGGCTCATGCCCCTGCGCAGGCGAAAGGACCCGGCCTTCAGTGCGTCGCGACGGCCGGAGACGGTCGCGCGTGCCTGGAAGAAGAATGCGCTCGAGATGACCCCCTTCTGCTCGAGCATGTCGGCTATCTGTCCCACGCCGGCTCCCGGCGCCACGGAGATCCGGACCTCCCCCTCCCCCTCTCCGCCGAACGGCTGGAAGAGCGACATGAGAAACCACAGGACCACGAGCCCGAGCGCGCCCAGCGCGAGCAGCGCCACGAGCCGCCTCCCCATCGGTCGACCCGCTCCGGCACGTGCGGCTGCCTGCCGCCGGCGCTCGAGCAGCTCCCGCGCCGCGGCACTTCGGGAGGCGCCGCGGCCCGCGAGGGGAGGGCCGGGGAGCGGCTCGGGTTGGGGCTCGGGACCCCGCCGGTGCTCGAACGGCGGCGGAGGCTCGGGCGGACGCGGAGGCTCGGGCGGACGCGGAGGGGCTTGCGCGGGAGGGAGCGGGGGGACACTGCGCCGGCGAGCCTCCCGCTCCATACGGGCCCGCTCGCGCTCCTCCGGGGTGCGCTCCTCCCGGCTCACCGGGCCGCCGCCGCGCCTCGCGCCGCGAGGTAGCCCTCGAGCAGGTGCGCCGCGGCGCGGGAGTCGGGATCGGCGCGCCCACCCCCGGCTTCCGCCATACGCGTTGTCAGACGCTCGTCGTGCAGCTCGACGGGCACCCGCACGCGCGACCGGAGCCGCGCGGCGAACTCCTGCGCGCGGGCGGCCTGAGCCCCTTCCTCGCCGTTGAGGGTCAGCGGCAGACCCACGAGGACGGCCTCCGCCCCGAGCTCCCTGGCAAGCGCGGCCACGCGCGCCAACCCGCGCCGGGTGTCCGGGCGCTCAATCGCCGTGAGCGGCGTCGCGAGGGTTTCGGAGGGGTCGGACACCGCGCATCCGCAGCGGGCCTCCCCATGATCGAGCGCGAGGATGCGCATGGCCTGACCTTATGAGAGCGAGCGCTCGATCGTCGCGCGAGCGCAGGCGAGCGCCTCATCCAGCTTCCCAGGGTCGCGCCCTCCCGCCTGGGCCATGGTGTCGCGGCCACCGCCGCCACCCCCTACGAGCTCGGCGGCGGCCCGCACGACATCGGCGGCCTTCACGCCCCGCTCGACCGCCGCCGGCGCCACGCTGGCCACGAGGTGCACACGGCCGTCGACCGCACAGCCGAGCACCACCGCGGAATCGCCCAGGCTCTGTCGCACGCGTTCCGACATGGCGAGCAGAGCCTTGGCATCAGCGGCATCGACACGCTCTGCCAGGACCAGGATTCCGGCAACCTCCGCCGCAGACTCGACCAGCTTCTGCGCGGTCTCCCCGTCCTGCAACCCGCCCTCCCCTCTCTTGCCGAGCTCCCGGACGCGCTCACCCATACGCTCGACCGCCCGCACCAGTTCGCCCTCGGGCGCCTTCAGCAGCGACGATAGCTCGCGCAGCCGCGCCGTTCGCTCCCCGAAGAGCGCAGCCGCCGCCGGCCCCGTGACAGCCTCGATCCGCCGCACGTTTGAGGCGCTCGATGTCTCCGTTGTCACATGGAAGAGCCCTATCTCGGCGGTCGAGGACACGTGCGTGCCGCCGCACAGCTCGCGCGAGATCGCATCCACCTCGACCATCCGCACCCAGTCGCCGTACTTCTCCCCGAACAGCGCCATCGCGCCGAGGGACCGCGCCTCGACCAGGGTCGTCTCGAGCGCCCGAACGGGGAGCCCCGCGGCGACCCACCCGTTCACCCGGGCCTCGACCTCCGCGAGCTCCTCCGCGCCCAGACGCTCCCCGTGGGCGAAGTCGAAGCGCAGCTTGTCGGGCCCGACGTAGGAGCCGGCCTGACGAACGTGCTCGCCAAGGCGCTCGCGCAGCGCGGCGTGCAGGAGATGGGTTGCCGTGTGGTTTCGCATCGTGGCGAGCCGGGTGTCGCGCTCGACGGTTGCACGCGCCTCCTAGCCCTCCCTGATCGTCCACTCCACCGGCTCGAGCGCCAGCACCTGATCCGCCCCCACGCGAAAGACGCCGCGCACGCGCGCTCGGCCGGAGCCCGTCTCGACCACGCCCGCGTCGGAGATCTGCCCGCCGCCCTCGGGGTAGAACGGACTGTCCTCGAGCTTTGCGAGCACGGAGCCGTTATCGGCCTCGACTGCCCGGATGACCGTGGCGGCCTCGACCGATTCGTAGCCCACGAAGTTGGTCTGAAAGCCCGCGGCGCGCGCGAACTCCGCCACGCGCTCGGCGGCGCCGGCGGCGACGCCGAGATCACGCGCGCCCGCCCTGGCGGTCGCGCGCGCGTCCTCCATCAACGCGGCGAAGGCCTCCTCGTCCACCCCCAGGCCCTCTTCGGCGAGCAGCTCCTTGGTCATCTCGAAGGGAAAGCCGAAGGTGTCATGAAGCCGGAACGCGTCGGCGGCGGCCACCTCGCGCGACTCCACGCCCTTCGCGTCCCTCACGAGAACGCCGAGCAGCCGCTCGCCCTGGGCGAGGGTGCGGCCAAAGCTCTCCTCCTCGGCGGCACTCCAGCGCGCGATCAGCTCCTGCTCGCGGCCCAGCTCCGGGTATGCGTCCCCCATCGTGCCTACGACGACCCCGCACAGCTCGGGCAGGAATCCCTCCTCGAGGCCGAGCACCCGCCCCTGCCGGATCGCCCGCCGCAGGATCCGGCGCAGGATGTAGCCCCGGTCCTCGTTGGAGGGCACGACCCCGTCCGCGAGCAGGACGCAGGCTGCCCGGCCGTGGTCGGCGAGCACGCGCAGCGCGCGTGTCGTGGCAACGTTCTCACCGTACCGGCGGCCCGATCGCTCCTCCCCGAAGGCGATCAGGGGACGGAAGCCGTCCGTCTCGTAGACGGAGGGCACGTCCTGAAGGATCGCGGCCATGCGCTCGAGCCCCAGCCCGGTGTCGATGTTCTGCCGGGGCAGCTCGGTCAGCGACCCGGCGGCGTGCAGCTCGTACTGCATGAAGACGAGGTTCCAGTACTCGAGGTGGCGCTCGGAGTCATCGCCCGGGCGGTCCTCCTCCAGGCCGAACTCGAGCCCACGGTCGAGGTAGAGCTCCGAGCAGGGGCCACAGGGTCCGGTCGGCCCGGACTGCCAGAAGTTGTCCTCGCGGCCAAGGCGCACGATCCGCCCCTCGGGCACGCCTATGGCGCGCCAACAGGCGATGGCCTCCTCGTCGGGCCCGAGGCCGAGCTGCTCGTCGCCACCGAAGACGGTGATCCAGATGCGCTCGGGATCAAAGCCAAAGCCCTGCGTGGAGAGCTCCCAGGCGTACTCCACGGCGCCGCGCTTGAAGTAGTCGCCGACCGAGAAGTTGCCGAGCATCTCGAAGAACGTGAGGTGCCTGGCGGTCAGCCCGACGTTCTCGATGTCCGTGCTGCGAAAGCACTTCTGGACGGAGGTGAGCCTGCGGGCCGGTGGCTCCTCCTCGCCGCGGAAGTAGGGCTTGAAGGGCTGCATGCCTGCGGTTGTCAGGAGCACGCTCGGGTCATAGCTCGCAGGCACGATCGGCGCGGAGGGAATCCGCCGGTGCCCGCGCTCCTCGAAGAACGAGAGGTAGCGCTCCCGGATCTGGGCGGTCTCCATCAGCTCCAGTCTAGGTGCCCCACCTCACCGCAGGCACAGGCTCGAGTAGTCGGTGCCATAGACCTGATGGAACAGCGAGCAGTTCTCCGAGTCCATCCGTTCGGAGAGAAAAGTGCCGAGCCGTTGCGCGCCAAGAGGGGCGGCGTAGGCGTTCTCGACGACGACCCGGTCGAGGTCGGCATACCCCTCGGTCGCGCTCTCCTCGTCCGGTTCCCCCGCGAGGTCGACGAGCCGTTCCTCGACCTCGGTGTCGAGCACATCGCCCTCCAGGCCCGCCATAAAGGGGAGCGGATGCGGGATGTCGGCGGTGAAGCTCACGACTCCGGTCTGCGCCCGCGCCCTGCGCCCGCCGCGGAGGCGCGCCACGACCTTGAGCTTGGCATCAAGGCCGATCTTGTCGAGCAGACCGGTGTAGTAGCGGCCGATCTCACGGTGGTTCGCGCGGGCGTCGGCGTAGACGGTGACGGCCTTGCCCTTCTCGCCGGAGTCCTCGATCAGCTGCCGGGCGCGCTCGGGGTCGCCGCTCATGCCCGGGTCGCCGTACGGGCAGGGGTCGATCGGGCGATAGGCCTTGAGCCCCCGCGGCACGAAGTTGCAGCGCGGCTCCAGTCGCCCCGCGAAGAGGCGGCTGAGCGCCTGCCTGTCGAGCGCAAGGTTCACGGCCTTGCGCACCTTCTCGTTGTCGAACGGGGGTGTGCGCTGGTTGAAGAAGAAGTAGAGGCTCGAGAGCGTGGGGTGCTCGGCGTAGCGGTCCTTGTACTTCGATCGGATCTCGGGCAGCAATTCCACCGGTAGCGAGCCCTGCATGTAGTCGAGCCGTCCCTCGATCACCTGCCGGGCCTGCGCCTCCTCCTCCTTCACCACGCGCGTGGTGATCCGCTGGATGTTGCCCTCGGGGATGTCCGGCAGGTCGAATCCTCGCGTCTGCTCCATCACGAACTCCTGCGGCCTCGACTGCGTGATCCTGTAGGGCCCGATTCCCGGGGGCGGCTTGTCGGTGAGGTCTTCGAACGGCGTCTTTGCCGGGACCATGCCGGCGAAGCCGAGCGCCAGCCTGTCCTTGAAGGTGGCGTCGCGCCCGGTCAGCTGTACCGTGACCTGGCGCTCCCGGTCGTTTGCCTCGATGCCGGTGATGTCCGCGCTCTCGGCGGTCGCCTTGGAGTACTCCTCCGCGCCTTCGATGCCGGCGTAGAGGGCGCCGCCCGCCCCAAGCCTGATCACGCGCTTGATGGTGTGCTCGAAGTCGCTCGCCCGCACGGGTGTCCCGTCGGAGTAGCGCAGCCCCTCCCGGACCTTGAAGGAGTACCGCGTGCCGTCCTCGGAGATCTCGGGCAGCTTCTCCGCCACCCCGGGAATGATCTCCGTACCCTCTGCCCCCTCGCCACGCCGGTAGGTCAGGGGGGGCGTGTAGGCGAGCCAGAGCGCCTGGCGGGCCTGTGGCGAGCGGCTCAGCGCCGGGTCCAGGGAATCGGGTGGGGCGGTTGCGCCCACGATGATCGAGCCGCCCTTGCGCGCGTCACCCGAGGCTCCGTCGCCCCTCGCGCAGGCGCCCAGCGCAAGACACGCCGCGGCCGCGGCAGCGCAGGCGATCGTCTTTTGGCGCGGAAGCATCGCTCCAAACCATAGGCTCCGTGCCGCATGCACGGCGCAGGCTCCCGGCGCGCTCAGTCGAGCTCGTCGCGCATCGCCGTCAGCGACCTGCGGATCAAGCGCGAGACGTGCATCTGGGAGAGGCCCACCTGCTCGGCGATCTGGGTCTGGGGCAGCCCCTCCTCGAAGCGCATCCGCAAGATCTCCCGCTCGCGCTGTGGCAGTCGGGCGAGGGCGGGCGCGAGGGCCGCGCGGTCATCGCTGCGCTCGAAGCCCTCGTCCTCGCCCCCGATCGCCTCGAGCGGGTCGGCGGCGTCCTCGCCGACGGGTGCGGACAGCGAGAGCGTCGTGTAGGCCGAACCGACCTCGATCGCCTCGAGCACGTCCTCGGGGGTCGCCTCGAGGCTCTCGGCAATCTCGGCGATGCTCGGAGAGCGGCCGAGCGTGGCCGTCAGCCGGTCGATCGTGGAGGACATCTTGGCGTTCAGCTCCTGCAGCGCGCGCGGCACGCGGATCGCCCAGCCCTTGTCGCGAAAGTGGCGCTTGATCTCCCCGACCACGTTCGGGGTCGCGTAGGTGGTCAGCGCGACCTCCCGCTCGAGCTCGAAGCGATCGATCGCCTTGATCAGGCCGATCGCGCCCACCTGCTCGATGTCGTCGAGCGGCTCCCCCCGCCCGGCGTAGCGGCGCGCGAGCGAGCGCACGAGGGGCATGTGGCGCTCAACGAGGGCCTCGCGCGCGCTCTGGTCGCCCAGATCGTGGTAGCGGCGCAGCAACTCACGATCATCCTCGCGGAGCTGCGGATGCCCGCTCTCCTTGGCCGTGCTCATGGACCCCCCCGGCCGAGCTTCTCGAGGCGAACGACGATGTGGCCGTCGGTGGACTCCTCCACGCCGTAGGAGTCCACGACCGCGCTGAGGATCCGCCCCAGTGTGAGCGTGCCGGGCGCACCCTCGGGATCCTGCAGGGCCTGGGCGATCTCGCGCTCGGGCAGCGGGCCGATCCGCGTCCTGATCCCGTCGGCCCGCAGCTCGAACGACAGCTTCACGTCCCCATCGGAACCGGCCTCCGCGAGCAGCCGCTCGACCGCGAGCTGGAGATCGTCCATCGCCTCGAAACCGAAGTCGGCCCGCGCGGCGATCCCACCCACGATCAGCCGGACAACGGGCCCGAACTCGCCGTGGAGCGGCGTCTCGAAGGAGATCTTGTCAGGCGCAGGCATCTACGGAGGGGTCGGCGATGGTGCCCCATCCCACCACGAGGTCCCCGGCCATGAGACAGCCGGTCTGCCCGGGCGCGGCGGCGCGCACCTCGCGTCCGAGCGCGAGCTCGGCGAGCGCATGAGGGCCGGCCGGCAGGTCGGCCCCGACGGTGCAGGGCACGCTCGGGGCGTGATAGCGCAGCCGCACGGAGTCGACCTGCCGCGACGGACGGTGCAGCTCGAGGGGCTCGAGCGTCACGCGGTCGGTGAGCAGCGCGGCGCGCGGCCCCACGATCACGCGGTT
>JBPCJI010000220.1:0-17645 GCA_051005475.1 Thermoleophilaceae bacterium | reverse complement strand
CCCGCCCCGACCCGTAGCGCAACCGACACGAGGTCACCAACCACGCCAGAATGACCAGGTGGGCAACGGCCCGGTCATCGCGCTGATCGACGGCGAGCACCATCCGCCGGCCGTTCGCGACACGCTCGATCGCCTCCACGTGGCGCGCGGGGTGGCCGGCGTGGTGTTCTGTGGGGGAGAGGAGAAGGTCTCCGCGGACGCGCTCGATCACCCCGTGACCCACTACGGCCGCGAGGTCCTCAGCGGCGTGGCTCCCGAGGACGGGCTCCGTGAGCTTGCGAGCGGCGGCGACAGGCCTCGCGCCACCGCCGTGGTGGACCTGGCCGACGAGCCGGTGCTCGATCCCGCCGCCCGGCTTGGGCTTGCGGCCCTGGCCCTTCACCTGGGGCTCTCCTACGAGGCGCCCGGCATGCGCCTGACCCCGCCGCCGTATGCCGCGGTCCCGTTCGACGGTCGAACCCTCGCGGTAATCGGCACCGGGAAGCGCAGCGGAAAGACCGCTGTGGCGGGACACTGGGCCGAGCTGTTGCGAGCCGGCGGGGCCGATCCGGTGATCGTCTGCATGGGCCGTGGGGGACCGGCCGCGCCCCAGGTCGCGCGTGCCGGCGTCGGCGTCGAAGCGCTGCTCAGGCTCTCAGACCGCGGCGCCCATGCCGCATCCGACTATCTCGAGGGCGCGGCACTCGCGGGGGTCACGACCGTTGGCTGCCGGCGCGTGGGTGGCGGTCTCGCAGGAGAGCCGGGCGAGTCGAACATGGTCGAGGCGGCCACGCTGGCTGCCGGGATCGCCTCGGGTGCGCTGATCCTCGAGGGGTCGGGCTCCTGCATTCCGCCGGTTGCGGCCGACCGGACGGTCTGCGTGGTCGGCTCCCGGTCGATCGACGGGCTCGACCGCTACCGCCTGTTGCGCGCGGACATCTGTCTCACCTTCGGCCAGGTCGAACCCGCGCGCCCGACCATCCGCATCGAGCTGAGACCCGAGCCCGCCGAGCCGCTCCCGCAGGACGCGCGCGTGGCGGTCTTCACGACGGGCGCGGAGCGCTGCGAGGGCGTCACGCCGGTTTTCTCCAGCCGCAACCTCTCGCGCCGGGCGGCCCTGTCCGAGGACCTCGACCGGGCCGTGGCGGAGGGCTGCGACGTCTATCTCACCGAGTTGAAGGCGGCCGCGATAGACACTGTGGCCGCTCGCGCGCGGAAGGAGGGAGCACGGGTGATCTTCCTCCGAAACCGCCCGATCGGGGTCGACGCCGACCTCGACGCGGCTCTTCTGGGGCTTTACGCCGATGGCTGAGACCACCGTCATGCACCGTGGGCACGGCCTCCCCTACTCGAAGGGGCTGATGGCGCAGGCGCTGTCCGCCACGGGTCTGACGCCCCAGCGCGCGTTCGAGCTTGCGCGGGAGGTGGAGTGCCGCCTGGACGAGCGGGGGGGCGGCAGCGTCGACATCGCCTCGCTGCGCGCGCTGGCGGAGGAGGTGCTGCTCGCGCGGGAGGGCGAGGGCGCGGTTCGCCGCTACCGCGACTGGCACCGCCTCGACCGCCTCGACCGTCCGCTGATCGTGATGCTGGGCGGAGCGGCGGGGGTGGGCAAGTCCACCCTGGCGACGATGTTGGCACACCGCCTGGGCGTCACGCGGGTGATCGCCACCGATGTCATCCGCCAGGTACTGAGGGCCTTCTTCACGAGCGAGGCCATGCCGACCGTGCACCGCTCGGCGTTCGAGGTGGACCTCGAGGGGTTTCGCGAGCAGGCCGAACACGTGGGCACTGGAGTGGCGGCGATCGTGGAACGGGCCTGTGCCGAGGGCACCCCGGTGGTGGTGGAGGGCGTGCATGTGGTGCCTGGGGCACTCGCGCCGGAGCTGCGCGGTCAGTGCGTCGCCGTCGAGGCGCTGCTCGTGGTGCGCGACGAGGGCCTGCACCGCGGGCACTTCTCGCTGCGCGGGGCCGCCCGGCCCGCGCAGCGCTACCACGAACACTTCCCTCGCATCCGGGCTTTGCAGAAGCAGTTGGAGAAAGACGCCACCGAAACGCAGATGCCGGTGATCGACAACGTGAACGTGGAGGTGACGCTCGGGCGGCTGATGGGCCTCGTGCTCGACGCCGTCGGGAGCCTTGAGGAGCGCCGGTGAGGCTCTGGCGAGGCCGGCGGCTTCGGCACACGGACGCGCGCCGCCACACGGACGCGCGCCGCCGCACGGAAGCGCAAGGTTTAGCCTTGGGCGCTCGTCAACCACCCGAAGGAGCCTCACCCACCGTGTCAGTCCTCCAGCGCAGCGAGCTCGAAGACAGCCCACTCGCCGACCTCCACGCGATCGCCTCGGAGCTCGGCATCGAGGGCTACCGCGCGCTGCGTCGCGACGATCTCGTCGCGGCCATCCTCGCCGCGCAGGGGGGCGAAGCGGAGGCCTCTGCCGGTGACGGGCACGAGGCCGCGGGCGCCGGCGAGGCCGGCGACGAGGCGGGCGCCGAGCCGTCACCCGCCGCGTCCGAACCCGACTCGAAGCGCAAGGAGGCCCCCGCCGAGGAGCAAGGGCCGGACACGGCCGACGCCGAGGAGGCCGAGATCGTGACCGGCACGCTCGACATCCTGCCGAACGGGAGTGGGTTCCTGCGAGTGAGCGCCGCCGGCCAGTCGGCCGGGGACGTGTACATCTCCCCGGCCCAGATCCGCCGCTGCGAGCTGCGCGCGGCTGACGAGGTGAGCGGCCCGGTACGCCCGCCGCGGCGCAACGAGCGCCACCCCTCGCTCGTGCGCGTGGCCACCGTGAACAGCCGGGATGCCGAGCCGCCGCAGGAGCGGCCGGAGTTCGAGAACCTGACGCCGATCCACGCGGCCGAGCGGCTACCCGCCCCGGCCGCCCTCGACGGCGTGCCCTTCGGCAAGGGCTCGCGGGTGGCGATCGCCGGGGCCCCGGGCGCCGGAGCGACCCGGCTGCTTCGTGAGATTGCTCGCAAGCTCGCCGACGGGGATGGCCAGATGCTGCTGGCGGTGGTGCTCGTGGCGGCCCGCCCGGAGGAGGTCACCGAGTGGGAGCGCGAGGAGGGGATCACCCTGGCCGGCGGGCCCTTCGACCGCTCGCTCGAGGCCCAGACCCAGGCGGCGGAGCTGGCCGTGGAACGCGCCAAGCGCGCCGTCGAGCGGGGCGAGGACGCGGTCGTGATCATCGACTCGCTCGAGGCTCTGCCATCCAGTCCCGCCCGCCGCCTGTTCGGCGCCGCCCGCAAGGCGGAGGAGGGCGGCTCGCTGACGGTGATCGCCGCGGTGGGCGGCGCGCCCGAGCCCCTGCGTCAGGCAAGCACGCGGATCACGCTGGACGCCGCCGCCGCCGAGCCCACGGTGCTCGCTCCGCGGTCGGGCACCCAGCGCGCCGACCTGCTCGGTTGACCGACCCGCGCGACCCGACCACGCCGGACGAGGAGCTACTCGAGGCCGAGTCGCTCACGATCCTCTCCGAGCTCGACGACTCCGCCCGCATCGAGCGGGTGGCGGGGGAGCTCGAGCTGGGGTTCGAAGCGCTGGCCGGGGTCGGGAAGGCCGTGTCGTTCTTCGGGTCGGCTCGCACCGCGCGCGACGACCCGACCTATGCGCAGGCTCGCGAGCTCGCCCAGAGCCTCGGTGAGGAGGGATTTGCGGTCATCACCGGCGGTGGTCCCGGGATCATGGAGGCTGCCAATCGGGGCGCCCACGATGCCGGGGTCTTGTCGATCGGACTCGGCATCGACCTCCCCCACGAGGAGGGCATGAACGAGTGGGTGGGCCTCCCGCTCGACTTCCACTACTTCTTCACCCGCAAGGTCATGTTCGTGCGCTATGCGAGTGCCTTCGTCGTCTTTCCGGGCGGCTTCGGGACGCTGGACGAGCTATTCGAGGCGGCCACGCTGCGCCAGACAGAGAAGATCCGTCACTTCCCGATCGTGCTGTTCGACACCGCCTACTGGGAGGGCCTCGTGGCCTGGCTGCGCGACCCCGTGCTGGCCGAGGGCAAGGTCTCGCCCGGAGACGTCGAGATGTTCGAGCTCACCGACGATCCGGAGCGCGTGCTCGAGGTGGTGCGGGACGTCGAGCACCGCCGCCCGCGTGCCGGCGGCGGCGCCAGCTAACCTCCACCGCATGGGTGGCCTATCCCGCAGGCAGCGTGAGAAGCGCGCGTATTCGCTGACCCTCGTGGCCGGCGGCTCGGCCGTGGCCACGGTGGTCTTCCTCGTGCTCTGGGTGATCGGCGTGATGGGCTTCGGCCTTGTCTTCCTCGCGGCGCTGGTCGCCGCCGCCGCCGGCTTTCTGCTGCGCGGCACGATGCGCAAGTAGCGCCCCACCGACCCGGACCCTTCCTCTAGCCCCTGTAGGCCACGCGCTTCCATGAGGGCTCGGGCGAGAGCTCGATCAGCTCGAAGTCGCGGTCGGGCTGCGCGTAGCCGAAGGTGGTCGTCTCCTGATCGAAGACGATCTCGAGCTCTCCTTCCATCACCCGCTGGTCGAGCCACGCGCCGCGGAATACGAGCCTGCGCAGCCAGTGCACGAGCGAGCGGTCGGAGGGCCCGTGCAGGTCCCCCCAGCAGTCGACGATGTGCTCCCCGAGGGAAGAGAGGGCGTGGCTGACCTCGCCGTTCACGGCGAGGTTCACCAGGTCCTCCCGCTCGTCGTCGCCCAGTGGGCCGCCCACGAATCCAAGCTTGACGGCGGCCTGCTCGATGCGCTCGGTGAAGTCGCGCTCGTTGAAGGTGAAGCGCAACTCTCCGTACTCGAGTACGTAGTCGGCTCCAGATTCGTAGTTTCCGCGTGCGGTGCTGTCCATGAATGGCTCGAGGCCCGGATCGGAAGAAGTTCCTCACCGGGCGCGTCGGCATCGTAGCCCCGATCCCTTCCCCGTCGGACGCCTTGCAACGTGCCTTGCAAGTCTTGGGGGGCGAGTCTTCACGGGCGGTGACTACATCCGGCATGAAGCATTCACTGCTGATCATCGAAGACGACGCTCCCACCGCAACCTTCCTCGCGGACAACCTCGCCGCCGACGGCTTCAAGGTGGCGATTGCGAGTGGGGCGGGAGAGGGTCTACGGGCGATCGAGGTGCGTCACCCCTCACTGGTGCTGCTCGACCTGGCGCTGGAGGACGGCAGCGGCCTGGACCTGCTCGACCGCGTCCGGGCGGCGGACGGCCTCGCCTCGCGCGTGGATCCCGACCTGCCCGTCATCGTGCTCACCGGCCGCGGCAGCGAGGCCGACCGCATCCGGGGCTTTGGGCGCGGTGCGGATGACTATCTGGTGAAGCCGTTCCACTACGGCGAGCTGCTGGGGCGCGTGCGCGCTGTCATCAGGCGCGCGGAGGGCCGGCCGCAGCGGGGGATCGTGCGGGTTGGAGGTCTCACGCTGGATCCGATCACGCGCGCCGTCCGGCTCGACGGGCGCCCGATCCACCTCTCGGTCAAGGAGTTCGCGCTGCTCCAGGCCCTCGCTGACGAGCCCACTCGGGTGCGTTCCAAGAACGAGCTGTTGCGCGACGTCTGGGGCTACCTGTCGATCGGTCAGACGCGCACCGTGGACGCACACGCCTGCCGCCTGCGCAAGAAGCTGAGCGGTTCGTCCCGACCGTGGGTCGTGAACGTGCGCGGGGTCGGGTACAGGCTCACGGAGGCGCTGTGATCGTCGCTCTCTGCGTGGCCGGCTGGGCCCTTGCGGCGGTGCTCGCCGCCACGGCGATGGGTCTGCGTAGGCGCCTGGAGCTGGTGGCCCTCGCCGGCCACGAGCTGCGCGGCCCCGCAACCGCGATGGGCCTTGCCGCGACTGTGCTCCGGCGTGAGCCGGGTGGACCTCCGCGTGCGCTCATGTTCGAGGCCCAGCTCGCGCGGATGCGCATGGCACTCGATGACCTGGACGCGGCACGATCCGGCGCCCGCACCGAGGCCAGGCCCGCGCTGGTGTCATTGGAGCGGCTGCTCAGCGGGACGGCCGCGGCCTGGCGACCGGTCGCCCACACGGGTGGCCGTGTGCTGCGGATGCGCTCCGAGCTCGGGGCCACGGCCGTGCACGCCGACTCCGGCCGGCTCGCACAGGCGCTCGGAAACCTGGTTGCCAATGCCGTGGAGCACGGTTCGGGCACCGTCGAGCTGCTCGGCCGCCGCAGCGGTGATCGGGTGGTGCTCGAGGTGCGGGACGGGGGAGGGCGGCGGGTTGGCGGACCCGGGAAGGGGCGGGGGCGGGGTCTCGGGATCGCCACCGCGGCCATCGAGGAGGTGGGGGGAACGCTCAGCCTCCAACGGGCTGATGGCGAGACCGTGGCGGCGGTCGAGCTGCCCGTCGCCGAGCGGTGAGCGTCCGGGCGCGCCGCCGGCGCGCCTTTCTCATGCTCTCACTCGCCCTGGCGTGCGGAGGTCTTGCTGCCTCAGAGGTCGGGGGGCGGATCCGCGCGGTCGAGCGCCGGGTCGGGGCGCAGGTCCCGATCGTGGTGGCGACCCGTTCCCTTCCGGCCGAGGCCGAGGTGCAGCGGGACGATCTCGCGGTGCGCGAGATGCCCGAGCGCTACGTGCCGCCCGGCGCGCTGTCCTCTCCGGCGCAGGCCGCAGGGGCTCGCACCGCGGTACCGCTTGCCTCCGGGAGTCCCCTCACCCACGGCCAGCTTGGGGGCGGGCGCGGCGGCGCCCCCGGCAATCGCGGTACGGCGGCGCTGCGGCGCGGAGAGCGCGCGGTCGAGGTAGGCGTGGCGGGTGGAGCCACGCTCGGCGACGCCGCGGGCCCGGGAGCGCGCGTGGACGTGCTGGTCTCCACCGAGCCCCGCGAGGGTCCCGGCCGCAGCTTTCTTGCGCTCGAGGACGTCGAGCTGCTCGGGTTGCGTGGCGGGGACGGCGCCGCGGCCGCTCCGGCCCGCGAAGATGCGGGCGGGGTGGCCGCCACCACGGCCGTGGCCAGGCTGCGGGTGACCTTGCGCCAGGCCGTCTACCTGACGGCCGCGCAGAACTTCGCCCGGGAGGTGCGCCTGCTTCCGCGGCCGGTGGGCGACTCACGACGCGCGGGCCGGACGGTGGTCGGGGCGGGCGGCCTGTAGAGGCGCGACCTCGTGCTCCTAAGAGGGCGAGCGCTCGATCGCCTCCACGTCGCCCTCTGGCGTGCCCAGCAGCGCACGCTCGGCGATCCCCAGGAAGAGGCCGTGATCGACCACTCCGGGGACTGCCTCGAGCCCTCCGGCGAGCTCGTCGGGGTCGGCGTCCTCCGGGATCGCGCAGTCGAGGATGTAGTGGAGCTGATCGGTCATGTAGGGCTCGTCACCCACGGCGCGCAGGTCGGCGTCGGGGAGCATGTCGGCGAGCCGCCTGCGGGTGTCTCGCCAGCCGAACCGGATGATCTCGACCGGGAGGCGAAAGCCCTGCCCGAGCCGGTCCACCTTCTTCGTGGTTTCGGCCACCACGATGAAGCGTCTCGCCGCCGCGGCCACGATTCTCTCCCGCAGCAGCGCCCCGCCACCGCCCTTGAGCAGGCTCAGGTCCGGGCCGACCTCGTCCGCGCCGTCGGTCGCGAGGTCGAGCTCGCGCGATCCGTCGAGCGGGACGATCTCCATCTTGGCGGCGTTGGCCATTGCGAACGTGGCCTCCGAGGCCACGACCGTACGGATCTGGTGACCGTCGGGCCAGCGCGCTCCGATCGCCTCGATCACAGACCACACGGCGCGCCCCGACCCGAGGCCGATGGTCATGTCGGGCTCCATCAGCTCCACCGCCGCCTCGGCGGCGGCCGCGCGGCCGGGTGATGCGCCGGAGCTCGTCATCGGCCGAAGCATTGCAGGGAGGGTCCCAACTCGCTCTCCGGCCACCCACCCGGCATTCCCTCGCCCTATCCTTCGACGCCGCGTGCCGCCAGATCGAGCTACAGACCAGCCTTCGCGCAGGCGGCGACCGAAGCCGCTGGGCGTGGACGTCGAGGGCTGAGGAGGGCGATCGCGTGGAGGTCACGATGCTCCTGTGTGACGCTGCCCAAGAGGTGGACGGCAAGCTCTACATCCTCGGCGGGGGATGGTCCTTCCTGCACCGTCCCGACGCCCCGACGGCGATGGCGCTGGCGATCAAGATCGCCGTGCCGTGGAACGAGACCAACGAGCCCCACACGCTCCATGCGCTGCTGCTGACCGACGACGGCGCTCCGGTGGAGCTCGAGGGGGAGCCGGTGCAGGCCAGCGGCAACTTCGAGATCGGCCGGCCGCCGGGGATCAAGCCCGGCACGAACCTCGACGCGCCGTTCGTCCTGTCCTTCCAGCTCGCCCTGCCCGCGGGGGGTTACGTGTGGGAGCTGCAGATCGACGAGAGCCAGGCTGCGCGCACTCCGTTCCGGGTTCTGGAGGGCGGGGAGTGAACGCCGGCCGCGCGGGCTGGTGCTAGACACCCCAGCCCTCGAGAGCGACGGTCGCCTCGTCGTACTGATCGCCCGGGACCTGTAGGTAGATGGCTCCCCGCCCTCGCTCGTCGGGGGCGTAATCGGCGGTGAGGGCGTTGGGAATCTCCAGCTCGGTGAGGCGGTCCGCGAACGCGGTCGCGGTGGCCAGGTCCTCGTACTCCTCGACGGTCTCCCAGTCTTCGAAGCGGGGGTCGTCGAGGTGAACCCGTGGTTCGCGAGGCTTGCGCGAGAAGAGTCCCACCGGTCGCAATCTACGGGCGAGGCCAAGCCCGGGACGTCGAGCGGCACACACGCTAGACTTCGCTTACCTTCAATAAGTAGCGGCGTCCGCCGCGGTCACCGGGGTGGCCTGAGCCCGCTGCCGTCTAAGTCGCTGGTGCTCCCCCGCGGCTAGATGCTCCGCGTGAGCCCGCCGTCCACCAGCACCGCGGCGCCGGTCACGTAGGCGGCCGGCTGGGAGCACAAAAAGGCTGCGACGGCGCCGAACTCCTCCACGGTCCCAAGCCGCCCTGCCGGAATCTGATCCCGCGCCAGGCGCTGGGCTTCCTCCAGCGATCCGGAGGTCTCGAGCGTACGGTCCGTCGCGATCCGGCCGGGCAGGAGGCTGTTGACGGTAACGCCGTCGGCGGCCACCTCGCGGGCCAGAGTCTTGAAGGCCGCGAGGAGGCCGCTGCGATGGGCGTTTGAGAGCATCAGGACCGGTATCGGCTCTCGCACGGCGCTGGAGGAGACCGCCAGCACTCGCCCGAAGCCCCGCTCGCGCATTCCTGGAAGCGCGCAGTCGATAAGCGCCATCGGTGAGAGCACCAGGCTGCGGTAGGCCGCCTCCCACTGCGCTCGACTGAAGCCCAGCGGATCGGCTCCAGGTGGCGGACCACCGGTGTTGGCGACGAGGATGTCGAGCCGGCCGAGGTCCCCCTCCACGGAATCGACCAGCTCTGGCGCCGAATCGAGGTCGTCGCTGTCGTGCACGTAGCCGCGGGCGCCGAGCGCTCGGGCGGCGGCCTCGATGCGCTCTCGTGAGCGAGAGGCCACCGCGACGTTTGCCCCCTCCGCCGCAAGTGCGCGGGCGATGCCCAGCCCGAGGCCCTTCGAGGCGCCGGTGACAAGCGCGTTACGTCCCGCGAGACCGAGATCCACGGCGGTAGACACTAGCCGGGCGGGGCTGGGAGCTATATGTTCTGCGTTAGGTGCGACTCTCTCGCCTGATCCGCAAAGCCATCCCCCTGGTCGTCCTCGGGGTAGGGGCGGTCGTCGCCCGCCGGCGCCTGGAGGAGCACCGCCGGGACGAGCTGACCGGTGCCCCGGCGCCGGCGCCGTGGGAGCCACCCCCCGTTGCGACTCCGCCGGAGGCCGCCGTGGCGGTGCCCCCAGCGCCTGCCGCTCTGGAGCCGGAGCCGGAGCCCGAACTGATACCGGCAATCGAGCCCGAGCCCGTACTCCCGCCGGAGCCGGAGCCGGAACCCGAGATGGTTATCCCGCCCGAGCCCGAGCCCGAGACCGATCCGGAACCTCCGCCCGAGGTGCCGGCCGAGCCGCACCAGCCCGCCCCCTGGCCGCCAGAGGCCGCAGGCGACGAGGCACCCACCGCCGAGGTGCCCGCGCTGTCCGAGGAGCAGCTGGCCGAGCCACCCGAGAACGCGACTGGCCAGGATGCGCCGCTAAGCGTGACGGACATCGTTGATGACCTGCTCTCACCCGCCGAGCCGGGACGCGACCGGGAAGGCATACAGGACGCCACCGTGATCGACAGCTCCGCCGAGCGGCCTGCCCCGGGCGAGCGAGAGCAGGAGGTGCCATGGCAAGAGGAGCCGGCGCGCGACGAGCCGACCCACGAGGACCCTGCGCCCGAGTCGGCGGCGCCTCCGGCGAACGATGCCGATCTCGCGCTCGCGGTCCGCTCCAAGCTCGCTGAGCAGCCCGGGTTGTTGCCCGGGACGGTGGACCTCGAGGTGATGGCGGGGGTGGTCATCCTGCGGGGCGAAGCCAGGCACCTGGAGACGATCGCCGAGCTCGGCCGGCGAGCCGGAGCGGTGGCGGGCGTCCAGGAGGTCCGTAACCTGCTGCACCTGCCGGGCGAGAAGTCACCCCCCGGCGACCAGCGACCGTAGCCGCAGGCGAAGAAGGGCATCTCCGGCACCCGGGGATCCCGCTCCCAGAGCGTTATCCGGGGACGATGCGACAGTTCGCCGCCCGATCTGCTTCCATTACCTCCGTAAGTCATCAACCAGCCGAGTCCCTGTTGCCCAGTGCGGCAGGGAACGGGGGAACCACTGGGGTCGGGCCGTGTGCCGGCCCCCGGGGCGAATCGCCGCAAGTCTGCGGCGTAGCGCACTTTCCAGCGCGAGCCCGTCAGCTCACCCCGTAGGCGCCAGGAAAGAGGAGCCGAAAGTACGTGGGGTCTAAGTCAGAGGTCGGGTCGCGTGCGGGTTTGCGGGATCTCTTGAGATGGTCGCGCGATCGACGACGGGACCTATACGGCTACCGGGGCCGAAGCCTGGCCCCCCGTCGGGTTTCGCTGTCGCTCGCCGTCGTGGCGCTCGGGGTGGGGGCCGTGGGCACGCCCGTGGCGCTCGCCGACGAGCTGAAGGCGACGGCCGGCGCCGCAAGCGCAGAGGTGACCCTGCGCAAGGGTGACCGCGGCAAGGCGGTCAAGGCCGTTCAACGCAGGCTGCGCGTTACCCCGGACGGAGTCTTCGGGCCGCTGACCCATCGGACCGTCAAGCGCTTTCAGCGCCGCAAGGGTCTGACCGCGGACGGCATCATCGGCCCGGTCACGCGCAGGCACCTGCGGCTGCGGCCGTTCAGCCGGAGCAGCGTGGTGCACCCGCGCGGCCGCGGCGGAGAACGGGAATCGTCGGCGGACAGCCCCGCGGGACTGACGGATCTCCCCGCGGCGCTCGTGAGGATCGCGCGTTGTGAGTCAGGGGGCAACCCACGCGCGGTGTCTGCGGACGGTCGCTACCGGGGCAAGTATCAGTTCATGAGGTCGACTTGGAAGGCGTGGGGCGGTCGCGGGAGTGACCCGGCGCGCGCATCGGAGACACATCAGGACCGCGTGGCCCTGCGCCTCTACCGGGCGCGCGGCGTGACGTCCTGGCCGACCTGCGGACGCTGATTCGGCCCACGAACGCCTGACCCCGCTCGGCTTCTCGGGCGGTTTGAGCGCGAACACGTGGCGTCGGCCTCGTCGCCACAGCGAAGGGGCGGGGCGAGAAATCACGTGAGCGCCCTTCTCGGTGCATGGAGCCGATCGAGGAGCTGGCGGGCGCGCTTCGCGAGCGCCTGATTCAGCGGGCGCGGGCGGGCGAAGGGTCGGGGGAGGCCATGCCGGAGCAGGTACGGGCGCTCGTGGAGCACGAGGCGGCGCCGCTCGAGGACTCCGAGCGGGCTGCGCTCTGCGAGCGGGTCATCCTGCTGGCGACTGGCCTCGGGCCGCTCGAGCCGCTGCTCGCCGACCCGTCGGTCGAGGAGGTGATGGTGAACGGGCCCGGCGCGGTCTTCGTCGAGCGCGGAGGACGGCTGCAGCGCAGTGAGGTCAGCTTCGGGTCGGATGCCGATCTGATGCACGCCGTGGAGAGGATCCTTGCGCCGCTGGGGCGGCGCGTGGACGAGGCCTCCCCGCTGTGCGACGCGCGCCTGCCCGACGGCTCGCGCGTGAACGTGGTGATACCGCCGCTGTCCCTGACCGGCCCGTGCCTCACGATCCGCCGGTTTCGCCGCGCGGGCTTCTCGCTGCGCGACCTCGTGGGCAATGCCACGCTCACGGGCGAGGGTGCGGACCTCCTGGCGCTGGCGGTCGCGGCACGGGCCTCGATCCTCGTGAGCGGAGGGACGGGCTCGGGCAAGACCACGACGCTCAACGCCCTGTCCGGGGCGATCCCGGGCGAGGAGCGGATCGTGACGATCGAGGACGCCGCGGAGCTGAGGCTTCGCCAGCGCCACGTGGTGCGCCTCGAAGCACGTCCCGCGAACCTCGAGGGCAGGGGGGAGGTCACGATCCGCCAACTCGTGCGAAACGCCCTGCGTATGCGGCCGGACCGGATCATCGTGGGCGAGGTGCGGGGCGGCGAGGCGCTCGATCTCCTCCAGGCACTCAACACCGGGCACGACGGCTCGCTCAGCACGGTGCACGCCAACTCGCCCGCCGATGCGCTGCGGCGGGTCGAGACGCTCGCGCTGATGGCCGACATCGGTCTGCCACACGCGGCCGTGCGCGAGCAGGTGGCAAGCGGCATTGACATCGTCGTGCACCAGTCGCGCGGGCCCGACGGGGGCCGTGCGGTGCGATCGGTCACCGAAGTGGTTCGGGCGGCGGGCGGCGTGGGCACCCGAGAGCTGCTCGTCGACGGTCGCGTACGCCGGCCCAGGGAGGGGCGGCTCGCCGAGCGGCTACGGGACATGGGGGAGCTGACGGGGTCCGGGACGCCCCCCACGTGATCCGCCCCGCGATACTGGCGCTGCTGGCGGGGTCGCTCACCGCGCTCGGCCTGATGGAGCTTGCCCTCGATGGCAGTGCGGGTGCGCGTGAGCGGGGAAGGGGGGCGGGGCGCGCGTTGACGGCGCTGGCGGAGACCGTGATGCGACTGGGCAGCGAGGGTCGAGCGCCCGGGGCGGCCGAGCGGCGCCGGCTGCTCGTGGCGGGTGCGGTGCTCGCCTTTCTCCTGGGGGCGACCCTCGCGGGTCCCGTGGTCGGCGTCGCGGTCGCGGCGGCGGGCCCGTGGGGTGTTGCGCGCGTGTTGGCCCTGCGGCGTGAGCACTACCGCCGGGCCGTGGATCGCGGGGCCGCCGCGATGGCTGTCGCGATGGCGGACGCATTGGGGGCCGGCCACTCGTTGCGGGGCGCGGTCGGGCAGGCGGCAGCGGGTGTGGACGGGAGCGCCGGACACGAGCTGCGGAGGGTGGAGGCGGAGCTGGTGGCCGGTGCGCACACCGACGAGGCCTTCGAGGAGATGCGCGGACGAGTCCGGTCGGGGCGCCTGGACACGATCGTGGCGGCATGTCTCGTGCAGCGTCGCGCGGGCGGCGACCTTGGGCGCCTCTTGCGCGAGTGCGCCGAGGCCTTCGGCGATCAGGACCGCCTGGAGGACGAGGTGCGAAGCGCCACCGCCCAGGCTCGGTTCACAGGCCTGGTCGTGGTGCTGCTGCCCCTCGGTGGCGCGCTGCTGGCTGAACTCGCGGACCCCGGGTTCCTCCTGGGCCTCTGGAGCTCGTTCCTCACGGCCTGGCTGGTTGGGCTGGCGCTTGTGCTCCAGGTCGTGGCCGCCTTCCTCATCCGGCGCCTTGGACGGGTGCGGTGGTGATCGCGGCGGCGCTCTCCTTCGCCGCGGCCGCGCTCGGCACGGTTGGGCTGCTTACCCTGATCGACCCTGCAGCGCGCATTTGCCGGCGGAGGGAGGTCCGAGCCGTGGGCGGCCGGATGCGCGGCTCGGGGGTGTTGCGCGGCCTGGCTTTACTGGGCCGTCGCGCGGCGGGCGGGCGGGCGCCCGGGGGCCTGGGCGACCGGATCGCGGCGGCGGGCCGGCCGGGCGGCCTCGGAACGCGCGAGCTGATGGCGGCGAAGGTCGCGGCTGCGGTAGTCGGGGGCATCGCCGGGTCACTGCTGTCGGTGGCCGCTCCGGGGCGGCTTGGAATCGCGCTCGTCATGGCCGCGCCGGCCGCCGGCTTTCTGGCCCCCGACCTCTGGCTTGGACGACGGGCCTCCGAGCGCGCCCGGGCGGTCCGGCGCGAGCTCCCGGTGCTGCTCGACATGCTGCGCGTGACCGTTGACGCCGGCGCCTCCCTGACGGTGGCCATGGCCGAGGTGGGCGGCCGGGCGCGGGGTCCGTTGGCCGCTGAGTGGCGCGCCGTCGGGCGTGAGACGGAGCTCGGGGTCCCCCCGGCAGAGGCACTCGAGGCAATGGGCCGCCGTCTGCCCCAGTCGGAGGTCAGGGCATTGATCGGCGCGCTGGACCGCGCCCGTCGCCACGGGGCGCCGTTGGGTGCCACGCTGGCGGGGCAGGCGCGCGACTGCCGGCTGGCTGTGAGGCGCTCGATTCGGGAGGAGGCCGCGAAGGCCGGCCCCAAGATCCAGCTCGTGGTCGCGCTACTGCTGGTGCCCTCGGTGCTGCTCATGGTGGCCGCTGCCCTGATGGGCGCACTGCTCGATTCGGGCGGGCTGCCTGGCGCCTGAGCCCGCGGTCTGGCTCCTCGCTTGCAACTTGCCTTGCAGCCGCGTGGCGCGGTTGCAATCGCCCACCCAACTGGGCGTCTGCAATGGCGCGCCCGCCGCGGGCGGGCCGGCGTCCCACCCTTCGGCGGGCCGCGACGCCGCTCTAGGAGCGTAATCGGGCCCCCCGGCCTCACACATGCGTCCAGATCGGACGGAATAGTGGGGATTTGTGTTGCAGGGTGGGAGAAAGTGGGCTAGTGTGGCGCCCAGTCAATGAGGACCGGAGTGGCGGGGCTCCTCCCACTCCGCCACTTCGGTCCGAATTGCACCTTCCCGGCCACCGCGCCGGCTACCGGAGCCAACATGGCATTCAGAGGCCACTACGAGCACTCGCTGGACGCAAAGCACCGGCTCAGCATTCCGGCCCGGTTTCGCGCGGCCTACTCATCCGGACTGGTTCTCGCCAAGGATCTCGATGCCTGCATCTCCGTCTGGACCCCCGAGGCCCACGAGGACACGGTCGAGCGTGCCCTGGCCGGCAGGAACCCCTTCAGCGCCGAGTACAAGCAGCTCCAGCGGCGCTTCCAGGCCCACTCGTTCGACATCGAGCTCGACTCCGCGGGTCGCGTCACGCTACCGCCCCCGCTGCTGGCCCACGCGGGCGTGGAGAAGGAGGTCGTAGTGGCGGGGGTCGGGGACCACCTCGAGGTATGGGGCCGTGAGCGCTGGCAGGAGGAGCAGAAGTCCCTCGAGGCCAGCATCGGGGAGGTGACCCGGTCCCTTGGCAATTCTTCTTGACATGACGCGCACGCACGTACCCGTCCTCGCGGGCGAGCTGATCGACCTGACCGCTCCGTCAGAGGGCGATGCCGTGGTCGACTGCACCTTCGGCGCCGGGGGTCACGCCCGCTTGGTGGCCGGCCGGATCGGCTCGGGCGGCACGCTCGTCTGCGTGGATCGCGACCCCGCGGCGGAGGAGCGCTTCGATGAGATGGCGGCTGAGGTGGCGTGCGAGACACGGTTCCTGCGGATGGAGTACGGAGACGCGCTGGAGCTGCTGGGCGCCGAGGGATTCCAGGCGGATCTGGTCTACCTCGACCTGGGGATCTCCTCGATGCAGGTCGACACCCGCGAGCGCGGCTTCTCCTACTCCTACGACGCGCCACTGGACATGCGGATGGACCCGAGCCAGGAGCTGGATGCACGCGCGATCGTGAATGGCTACGACGAGCGGCGCCTGGCCCAGCTCTTCCGCAGCTACGGCGAGGATCCGAACGCCCGTGTCATCGCGCGCGAGATCGTCCACCGGCGCCGCCGCTCGCCGATCGAGACCACGGGCGAGCTCGTGGAGGCGATCGAGAGCGCGCTGCCCGCAGCCATTCGGCGCAGGTTCGGGGGCGGCTCGCCCGCCAAGCGGGTGTTCCAGGCGCTGCGCATCGCGGTGAACGCGGAGCTCGAGTCGCTCGACCGCGCCCTGCCGGTCGCGTGGGATCTGCTTCGGGAGGACGGCCGGCTGGCGGCGATCTCCTTCCACTCGCTCGAGGACCGGCGCGTCAAGCGCTTCCTGGCCACCCGCGCCCGCGGCTGCATCTGCCCGCCCGATTTCCCCGTCTGTGCCTGCGGGCGCACACCCCAGGCCGAGCTGCTCACGCGCCGCGCGGTGGCGCCCACGCCGGGCGAGGTGGCGGAGAATCCGCGCTCGAAGTCCGGTCGCCTGCGCGCCGCCAGACGGGTCTCCGGGGAGGAGCGCTGATGGCCCGAGCTGCGGCTGCACCTTCACCTGCGCGGCCGGCCCCCACCCGTTCTCCCCGCCGCCCGCCGCATCCTCAGCGCGCCGAGGCGCTCAGGCGGCCCCGGGCCGCGCCGCTCCCCCGCGGCGCCCTGGTGCTCGACGTCCTGCTCCACGGGCGCGCGTGGATCGCGCTCGTCTTCGTGCTGCTGGTGGGGATCGTGTTCTTCAACGTCGATCTCCTGCGGATGAACCGGGAGATTGCAGCCACCGCCGAACAGACCGCCACCGTCAAGCAGCAGAACGCCCGCCTGCGCACCGACCTGGCGCGGCTCGGGTCGAGCGAGCGGATCCAGCGCGTGGCCGCCGAGCGCGGCCTTGTGCTGCCCGCGCCGGGTGAGGTTCGCTATCTGCGGTCCGACCCCCCCGTGGACGCGCTCCGGGCCGCAAAGCGGATAGCCGCGCCTGAGCCACAGCCCCAGGAGTAGGTCGTGAGGATCCTCGATCGCCGCATCGGCCTGCTCTTCGCGGTCTTCCTCCTCCTGCTGACCGCCGCGAGCCTGCGCGCGGCCTGGCTCGGGACGGTCAAGGCGGGTTCGCTGAAGCAGCGGGCGGTCACCCAGCAGGTGGAGGACCTCGAGGTCCCGGCGCGGCGTGGCACGATCACCGACCGCAACGGTGTGGAGCTCGCGGTGTCCGAGGACGCCACGACCGTGTTCGCCAACCCGTTACTGGTGAAGCGCCCGGCCGCGGCGGCCGCGAAGCTTGCGCCGGTGGTGGGCCGCCGGCAGGAGGAGCTGTTGAAGGTGCTCGCCGACCGTGACAAGGGATTTGTCTATCTGCGCCGCAAGATGGACTCCTCGGTGGCGGAGAGGATCGAAAAGTTGGCCGTTGAGGGCATTGGCACGGTTGGCGAGCCGCGCCGGACCTACCCGCAGGGCGCGCTCGCCGGACAGCTGCTCGGGTCCGTCGGAACGGACAACTTCGGGCTCTCCGGCCTCGAGCAACAGTACGAGAAGAAGTTGCACGGCTCGGATGGCCGCCGCCGGCTGGTGAAGGACGCGATGGGCGAGCCGGTCAGCATCGTCGAGCCCGACCGCGCCGAAGCGGGCGAGGACATCCGGCTGACGATCGACTCGGCGCTGCAGGAGCGCGTGGAGGCGGTGCTGGAGGAGGTTGGGCGCAGACACAGCCCGCGGGGTGCCACGGCAGTCGTGATGGACCCGCGCAACGGTGAGGTGCTTGCGCTCTCCAACTGGCCTCGCGTGGACCCGAACGACATCAGTGGCACGTCCGCATACGCGCTGACCAACAGGGCCGTCGCGGGCAGCTACGAGCCGGGCTCGACCTTCAAGGCCTTCACGGTGGCGGGTGCCCTCGAGGAC
>JBPCJI010000219.1:0-7079 GCA_051005475.1 Thermoleophilaceae bacterium | reverse complement strand
CATCCTCTTCACGCTCGCCACGGCCGGGGTGAAGGGCTTCGCGTTCACGCTCGGCATCGGGACGATCATGTCGCTGTTCACGGCGGTGCTCGCCACGTCGGCGATCCTCGGCGCGATGAGCCGCACGAGGGTGATCGGATCACGGTGGGCGATCGGCGCCGGCCGGCAGAAGGCGGGCGGATGGAAGTTCGACTTCGTCGGAATGTCGAAGTGGTTCTTCTCGATGTCGGGGCTGATCCTCGTCGCGGGCGCGCTCGCCATCGCCGGGCTGGGGATCAAGTTCGGCATCGACTTCGAGTCGGGCACGCGCATCAAGACGCCCGTGGAGCGGACCGCGAGCGTGGACGACGTGCGCGATGCGCTGGCGCCGATCGGCCTGGGCGACGCCGAGGTCCAGAAGGTGAAGGAACCGGAGATCGGCCGGAACGTATTTCAGATCTCGACCGCGACGCTCGAGCCGGAGCGGGTCACCGAGGTGCAGCAGACGCTCGACGAGAAGTTCGGCGTGCAACAGGCCGACTTCTCCTCGAACTCGATCGGCCCGACCTTCGGCTCCCAGATCGCGCGCACCGCGTTGATCGCGGTCATCGCGTCGCTGATCCTGATCTCGCTCTACATCGCGCTGCGCTTCGAGGCGAAGTTCGCGGTGCCGGTGCTGATCGCGCTCTCGCACGACATCCTGATCACGTCGGGCGTCTACGCCCTGCTCGGCCGGGAGGTGACCACGTCGACGGTCGCGGCGCTGCTGACGATCCTCGGCTACTCGCTCTACGACACGATCATCGTGTTCGACCGCATCCGCGAGAACGTGCCGCGCATGCCACGCGCCACGTTCTCCCAGATCGTGAACCGCTCGATGTCGGAGGTGCTCACACGCTCACTCGCCACGAGCCTGTGCACCCTGCTGCCCGTGGCCGCGCTGATGCTCTTCGGTGGCGAGACGCTGCGCGACTTCGCCTTCGCGCTGCTGGTGGGAATCGCCTCGGGCGCCTACTCGTCGATCTTCATCGCCGCGCCAGTGCTCACGCTGTGGAAGGAGCGCGAGCCGACCTACGTGCGCCGGCGCAGGGTGATCATGGGAGACAGCGGGGGCACCGTGCCGGCGTTCGCGAGCGGCAAGCTGGTGGATGGCGACGAGGCCCCCCAGGACGCCGTCGCGGGGCGGCCCGGCGGAGGGCCCCCGCGCCGGCGTCGGCGCGCTCCTGGGACAAAGCCCCCCCGACCGGCGGCGGCCACCGGGCAGGCCCCGCGCGAAAAGCCGCCGGTTTCCGGCGGCGAAAAGGGCCCGGTGCCGGAAGGCGGCGGCGGCGGCGCGGGCTCGGACGACGGCGGCAACGGATCCACCGGGTCCAGCAGGAGCAGCACGGCCGGCGGGCGGGGAACCTCAAAGCCCGCGCCGAAGAAGAGCTCCAGCCGGCCACGCAAGAAGCACGGGAGGCACTGAAGATGAGCATGGTCGTATGGGTGATGATGGGCATCGCCATCTGGCACTTCGCCGTCTTCGTGCCCGACCGCTTCTATGGCGGCATCGTCGGGGCGTTCCTGGCGGCGATCGCCGGCGCCGCCATCTTCGGCTTCCTGGTGGCGGGACTCAGCATCCCGGGCCGCAACGACACCGACCTGCTCCAGGCGTTCATCGCCATCCCGGGCGCGGCGCTTGCCCTCGCCTCCTCCTGGTACTACGGCTCGCACACCGAGGGGGAGCACCGGCCCGAGGTGCTTTAGGCGGGGCCTACTCCTTCACCGTCGCGTAGCGCAGGATCTCCACGACCTGCTCCGGGGTTTCCGCCGTCGCCATCGCCGCGCGGTCGACCTCCTTCAGCGCGTGCGTGAGCTCCGCGTCGTGCAGGGTCACGACGGGCTTCCCCAGGGCGGCCGCGAAGCCGGCGTCGAAGGCGGCGTTCCACTGCCTGTACTTGTCACCGAAGCGGACCACGACGACGTCGGCCTGGCGCAGCATCGTCTGGGTGCGGACGGCGTTCACCCCGGCCCCCTTGTGGTCCTTCCAGAACCCTTCCTGCTCGGACCCGAGGATCTCGACCCCGACCTCGTCGCTCGCCGCGTGGTCGGTGACCGGCGCCATCAGCTTGACCGGCAGGCCGGCCTGCTCCACCCCGTCGGCGATCCGGTTGCGCCAGTCCGAGTGGATCTCACCGGCGAGGTACACCTTCCAGCTTCGCTCGCCGGGCATGGCCCAATCCTACCTGCGCCCGCGCGTTGGGCGACAGGTCGGCCGGCGACGGTGATCGTGAACTCCTCGCCGGCTTCGGCGCGCCGCAGAACCTCGGCGACGGGCGTTCCGTCCCCTCCAATGGAGAGGATGCTCCCGATGCCGACCAGCGCCGAATGGACCTGCTCGCCCTACGACGCAGTCCACGCGGCGGCACTCGAGGACGTCCTGGGGCTCAGCCCCGCCACCGCCGCGATCCTGCTCCGCCGGGGGCTGACCGACCCGGATGACGCGCGGGCCTTCCTCGCCGGCGAGGCGCGCAGCGACCCCCTGACCCTGCCGGGCGCCCCCGAGGCCTGCGACCTCGTGCTCCGCCACGTCAAAGCGGCCTCGCCCATCCTGGTCTTCGGTGACTACGACGTGGACGGTGTCTGCTCCACCGCGATGATGGTCGGCGTCCTCCGCGCCCTCGGGGCCGATCCGGCCTGGCAGCTGCCAAGCCGCTCCGACGACGGCTACGGCCTCTCCCCGGACGGCGTAAGAGCGCTGGCTGACACGGGCGCCCGCCTGCTGATAACGGTGGACTGCGGGATCACCGCCGTGCAGGAGGTGGAACTCGCCAAAGAGCTCGGAATGGACGTGTTGATCACCGACCACCACCGTCCCGGCGAACAGCTTCCAGACTGCCCGATCGTCCATCCGGGGCTCGGCGGCGCGGGCGATTCACACCTCGCTGCGCCACCCCCGGGCGCCTGGCCGGAGTCGAGCACCGAGCTGTGCGCGGCCGGGGTCGTGCTCAAGCTCTCGGAGGCGCTGCGCGCCCGCGCCGGTCTCGATCCCCGCAAAGCGGACGAGGACCTCGACCTCGCGGGCCTCGCCACGATCTGCGACATGGTGCCGCTGCGGGGCGAGAACCGGCGGATCGCGCGCGAGGGACTGGCCGCCCTCGCACGCACACGCCGACCGGGTCTGCGGGCGCTGATGCGCGAGGCGGATCTCGAGCCCGGGGAGATGGACGCCCGGGCGGCCTCGTTTCGCCTCGGCCCCCGGCTGAACGCCGCCGGCCGGATGCAGCGTGCCGACGCGGCGCTCGAGCTGCTGATGACCCCCGACGAGGAGCGCGCGGTCGATGTGGCGCGCGAGCTCGGCCGGCTCAACCTCGACCGGCGCGAGACCGAGCAGCGGATCCTCTCCGAGGCCGACGCGGCCTGTCTGACCCAGCTCAGCGCAGCCGCGATCGTGGTGGCCGGGGAGGGGTGGCACCCCGGCGTTGTGGGGATCGTGGCTTCGCGGCTCGTGGAGCGCCACCGCCGGCCGTGCGTGGTGATCGCACTCGACGGGGAGACCGGGCGGGGGTCGGCCAGGAGCATCTCCGCCTACGACGTCCACGAGGGCATCGCGGCCTCAGCCCAGCACCTGACTCGCTTCGGCGGCCACAGGATGGCGGCGGGGCTCGAGATCGACCGCGCGAACATCGAGGCATTCCGGGAGGCGCTCGCGCTCCACGCAGGTGACCGGCTGGCTCCCGCCGACCTGAAGCCCGTGCAGCCGGTTGACGCCGTGGTCTCCGCGGGGGCGCTCACGCTCGACCTCGCGGAGGAATTGGACCGCCTGGGCCCCTCCGGAGCCGGCAACCCGGCTCCGACCCTGCTCGTCCCGGCCGCCCGGATAGAGCACGTGACCGCGATGGGGGAGGGGGGCGACCACGCCCGCTTCAGCCTCGCCGGCGGGGCGGGCCGCGCGCGCGGGGTGGCCTTTCGAACCTCCCAGGCCGGGCTCGCCGCGGCCGGGGCCGAGCCCCACGACGTGGCGGTCTCACTCGAGCGAAACCGCTGGAACGGCACGGTCGAGGCGCGCGTCGTGCTGCGCTCGCTCACCCCGACCCGCCCCGGCCGACTGCACGACGTGGCCCCGCCGGAGGGATTCTGGGAGGAGCTCGAGCGCGAGATGGGCGCCGACCCCGCCCTGTGGTGGCCCGAGCCGGCCGCCGCCTCGCCCGCGGATGCCCCCGGCGCCCGCGCGGTGCGGGATCGGCGGGACGAAGGAATGGCGGCCCTGGCCACCGACCTCCTCACGAGCGGCGAACCGGTGCTCGTCGTGGTGGCGGACCTCGAGCGCCGCCGTGCCTCCCTGGAGCGGATGCTCGCGGGCGTCTCCCCAGGCGGGCTGGCGGCGATGGCATGGGAGGCGCTCGCGGCACAGCCGGCGCTCGCGGAGCCCTACACCCACCTGCTGGCGCTCGACCCGCCCCCGGTGGAGGCGGGCGTGGAGCTCGCGGCTCGAGCGTCTGGCACCGGAATGCTGCACCTCGCCTGGGGGAAGCCCGAGCGGGCCTTCACGCTCTCGCACTGGCGCGCGCAGCTCGACTTGCGCCCGGCCCTGGCGGAGCTGTGGCGGGCGCTCGACGGAGGCCGCCTCGAGGGCGAGTCGCTCGATCGGGTCCTGCGCGGCGCCGGCTCATACCCTCGGCGCGGAGCCGTGGGTGGCCGCCTGCTGCGGGTCCTGCACGAGCTGGGCCTGCTTGAGTACCGTGCGCCGGAGCCGGGTTCGCCGGCAAGCTGCCGGGCCCGGTCGGGCGCCCGCACCGACCTCGACCGGTCGCAGGCCAACCGCGCCTACGCAGCCCGTCTCGCTGCGGTCGAGCGCCACCTCGGGGCCCATCACGCCTCGCGAGGGGAACAAGCGGCGCCCGCCGGCTGAAGCTCCAGGTCGGCACGATTGCCGCCGGAAACACGGTCTAAACTCAACAAGCCCATGCCCAAGGTGCCGAGATCTGCCGCCAAGTCGCAGTCGCGGCGCTCCGCCGCCGCCAACAAGGCGAAGGCGAAGGCGAAGAAACCCGGCAACCGCAAGGGCTCCACCACTGCTGTTGCCGAGCCCATCTTCGACCGCACACCGCTGGGCGAGGAGGCCTCCGTCCAGGCGCCGGTAGGCACGAGCGCCGAGCTGAGCGAGAGCCTGCAGACCCTCCTGGGAGACCTGTTCGCGGTCGTGGAGGAGCACTCTTCGGGGGCCGCGGAGGCGGTCGACCGCGATCTGGTGCAGAAGGCGTTCCTCTTCGCCTGCGATCACCACAAGGATCAGCGGCGCGCGTCCGGGGAGGACTTCATCATCCATCCGATCGGCGTGGCCAAGATCTGCGCGGGCATGCGGCTGGACACCGCCACGGTGTGCGCGGCGCTGCTGCACGACACGGTCGAGGACACGAGCGCCTCGCTCGATGAGGTGCGTGCCGACTTCGGCGACGAGGTCGCGACGCTCGTGGACGGCGTGACCAAGCTGACCGGAATCACCTTTCAGAGCCGCGATGACCGCCAGGCCGAGAACTACCGCAAGATGATGGTCGCGATGGCCTCGGATATCCGGGTCATCCTGATCAAGCTCGCCGACCGGCTGCACAACATGCGCACGATCGAGGCGATGCCCAAGAACAAGCAGCAGGAGAAGTCACGGGAGACGCTCGACATCTTCGCGCCGCTGGCCCACCGGCTCGGCATCCACGCGATCAAGTGGGAGCTCGAGGACCTGGCCTTCGCCACGCTTCACCCGCGCAAGTACGCCGAGATCAAGGGGCTCGTGAACCAGCAGCGAGAGGAGCGCGAGGGCTACGTGTCGCGCGCGGGGGAGTACCTGGGCAAGGAGCTCGAGGCGGTCGGCATCGAGGCCGAGATCTCGGGCCGCGCCAAGCACTTCTACTCGATCTACTCGAAGATGACCAAGAAGGGCCGGGAGTTCAACGAGATCTACGACCTGACCGCCATGCGCGTACGGGTGGCCTCGGTGGCGGATTGCTACGGGGCGATCGGCGTGATCCACTCGCTCTGGAAGCCCCTGCCCGGGCGCATCAAGGACTTCGTGGCGATACCGAAGTTCAACATGTACCAGGCCCTCCACACCACCGTCATCGGGCCCGAGGGCAGGCCGCTCGAGATCCAGATCCGCACCGAGGAGATGCACGCCACCGCGGAATACGGCATAGCGGCGCACTGGATGTACAAGGATGGCGAACGCAAGGAAACGGGCGTCGAGTGGCTCGAGCGCCTGGTCGATTGGCAGAAGGAGTTGCAGGACCCCCAGGAGTTCGCGGAGAGCCTGCGGGCGGACCTGTTCGAGGACGAGGTGTTCGTCTTCACCCCGAAGGGCGAGGTCAAGTCCCTGGGCGCCGGGGCCACCCCACTCGACTTCGCCTACGCAGTGCACACCGACGTGGGGCACCGGTGCGTCGGCGCAAAGGTGAACGGGAAGATCGTGCCGCTGCACTACGAGCTCAAGTCCGGCGACATCTGCGAGGTGCTCACCTCCAAGAAGGAGCGTGGGCCGAGCCGCGACTGGCTCTCGCTGGTCAAGACCACCCGCGCCCAGTCGAAGATCCGCGCCTGGTTCAAGGCCGAGCGCCGCGAGGACTCCGAGCGCTCAGGCCGCGAGATCCTCCAGGAGAGCCTGCGCCGCCAGGGCCTGCCCCCGCAGAGGATCGCCGGCTCGCCACTGCTCGCCGCCGTGATCCGCGAGCTGGGCTTTCGCAAGGCGGATGACTTCTACGTCGCGCTCGGCCAGGGCAAGGTGCCTGCAAAGCTCGTGACCCAGAAGGTCATGCAGCGCCTGCGCCAGGGAGAGTCGGCGGTCGAGCCCACCACCGCCACCGCCGAGCTCGAGCAGCGCAAGGAGACACCGAAGCCCACCGGGGCAGCCTCGAGCTACGGCATCGTCGTCTCGGGCATCGAGGACGTGATGCTGCGCCTGGCCAAGTGCTGCCGGCCCGTGCCGGGCGATCCGATCGTGGGATACATCTCGCTGGGCAAGGGCATCACGATCCACCACGAGTCCTGCGCGAACGCCAAGGCCCTGATGAAGAACCCGGAGCGCTTCACCGACGTGGCCTGGGACTCCGAGGGCTCCAACGCCTCCTTCC
>JBPCJI010000218.1:0-6174 GCA_051005475.1 Thermoleophilaceae bacterium | reverse complement strand
GGCAGCTCGATAAGCTGGCGGCGGACGGAGCCATCGTCTCGACACCGGCTGCCCTGGGCGAGCTGTGGTCCACCGGGCCGCCGCGGCTCGAGCTGCGCTGTCCACGGGCGCCCGCGCTGCTCCCGCGACTCGCGCGCGAGATGACCGACCAGATGTAGCTGCTGCGTGGCGCCGATCGCTCCGTCGCCTAACCGTCTGGCCGCCCCTTACCCCGGCAGCGGTCGCTGCTCCTTCTCGACGGGATGGGAACTGACCGACGGTCTTGCGTGTAGGGCGCGGGGCACACGACCTCGTCCAGATGATGCGTCGCGGCCGCGTCTACTACGCCATTTCGCCAAGCCAGGTCTATGCCGAGCCCAAGCGCTTGGAGCAGCTCGGCTACCTGACCGTCCGTGAGGAGCCCGGCCGCACGCGGCGGCGCAAGGTCTACTCCCTCACTGACAAGGGCCGCCACGCGGTTCAAGACTGGATGTCGCAACCCGCCGCGTTCCCCCGCCTCCAACACGAGTCCGCCGTGCGCGTGATGTGCGCCGATCTCGCCGGCGACCCGCAGCGGGTGCTGCAGAGCCTGCGTGGCATGCGCCCCGAGATCGAACGCGTCCTCGCCGACGTCGCCGCCATGGAACAGCGCGCGGAAGCACTACCCCACCGGCATGCGTACCTAGCCCTCAACAATTGGTTCGGCCGCCACTGGTGCGAACTGCTGCTCGCCTGGCTCGACGAGGCCGAACAGGTCCTTGGCCCAGTTAGCGACCCGCTGACCTATCCACCCGCTCGACACGGCTCGGCCATGTAGGCTCACGCTGGGCCACTCATCAAGCCGTTCGGAGTCAAGGGAGGGGACCCGTGGTCACAGCGAACGACCAAGGCGAAAATCAGCGGGAGCGCTCCAAGGGACGGATCGCGCTCGTGCTCGCGGGCGGAGGGGCCCGAGGCGCCTATGCGATGGGTGCGCTATCGGTGCTGGCGCCGGTCCTGCAGGAGCGGGGCGAGCGGGTGGAGATCATCGTCGGCACCAGCGTCGGCGGGATCAACGCCGCCTATCTGGCCGCGAACGCGCATCTGCCGCTCAGCGAGGCGGCCGCGGGCGGCGTGGAGGTGTGGCGCGGGCTGCGCTACCGCGATGCGATGCGCTCATTGCTGGCCCCTCCCGCGATCAAGCGGCTGGTCTGGTTCGTCGGGACCTGCCTGAGCATTCCCGTGGGGGCGGTGCCGAGCCTGCTCGACACGGCGCCGCTGCGGAAGACCCTCAACCGGATCATCGAGTTCGGACGCATCGCGGACAACGTCGCCGACGAGGCATCGCCGCTGCACTCCGTGAGCGTCGTCGCCACCTCGTACGAGACCGGTCGCAGCATCGTCTTTCACCAGGGCGGCGAAACGCCGCCGGCCAACGAGGAGCGGGCGATCGACTATGTCGCGACCCACCTCTCAGACGTCCACGTCCGCGCGTCCGCGGCGATCCCGGTCATCTTCCCCGCCGTCGAGGTCGATGAGCCCGCGTCGTGTTGCGGCTGGTACGGGGACGGCGGGGTGCGACTGAATGCTCCACTGGACCCCGCGCTCGCGCTCTGCGCCGAGCGGGTCACCGTGATCGGCATGAACTCCTCCGTGGTCCCCGAGGAGTCCCCGGCGACGACCAAGCCCGACCTTTTCGACGCCGCGGCGTCGCTGCTGGGCGTGCTCGCCGACCAGCTCACCACCGACGTCGCCACCCTGACGACGATCAACGAGGCGATCGAACGGGGCGCCCATCCCGGCAAGGAGGGGCCCCGCCGCACGATCCCCTACATCTTTGTCGTCCCTTGCGACCGCCTGAGGATCGGCCGTATCGCCCGCGAGGTCTACCAGCGTCGCTACAGGAGCGTTCGCGCCATCCTGCGCTCTCCCAACCTGGCGCTGCTCGGGCGCATCCTCGACGCGGCGCGCAACGCGATGCACGGCGAGCTCTACAGCTACCTGTTCCTGGGAAGGGAGTTCATGGATGAGCTGATCGAGCTCGGCCGCGCTGACGCGCAGCGCTGGCTTGACACCGAGCACGACGAATGGCCGTGGCGCATAGGGCGCCCGCCCGAGGCATAGGAGGCCGACGCCCCCGCACCGGACTTCCCCGAAGAGGCGCGCAACCCGGTGATCTGCCCCGCGCTATTCTCAGTAACGAACCTCGCGGCCGGCGGGGTTTTCCTTTGTCCCGACAGCAAACGATTGTGCAGGAGCCATGGCTCGCGGAGACGTTCGAATCGCCGTCACCCTGGAGTGCCAGGAGTGCAAGCGGCGTAACTACCAGACCCAGAAGTCCAAGCGCAACGATCCCGAGCGGATCGAGCTGCGCAAGTACTGCCGCTGGTGCACCGGCCATACGCCGCACAAGGAGACGCGCTGAGCGTAGCCCCGCTCGACTGCGCAGCCCATGGCTCGAAACCGTCAGAGAGCAAAGGAGCGCCAGGCCCGTCGAAAGGCACAGGGGGGAGGCGCCGCGGGCCAGAACTCCCGGCCGGGTGACGGCGAGAATGCGCCCCCCACCGAGGATCCGCTCCGCGCCGGGGACCCCCCCAAGCCCCCACCCTCCAAGCCGGAGACCCGTGACAACGGTCGGGAGGAGGAGCCGCCGGTGGACGCCCACCTCCAGGCCGGCGCGCCGCCGGAGGACGTGGGGCGCTCGGACGAGGTGCTCGAGTACGAGCAGGACCTCGAACCCGAGGACGGGGACGAGCACTTCGACTCAGCCGAGGACTTCCCGGAGGAGGATCTCACTCCGGGCCCGCAAGGGCGCCGGGGCGGCGCCGACGCCGAGAAGCACACGCACCGCCCGCGTTTCGTACAGTTCCTCTTTGCAGTCTGGGCCGAGCTCCAGCGTGTTCAGTGGCCTGACCGTCAGGCCCTCACCACGCTGACAGGTGTCGTCCTGGGCTTCGTCCTGATCGCGGGGGGCTACCTGGGCCTCCTCGACGCGATTTTCTCCCGCGTCATCCAAGCCATCCTCTAAGCGAGAGCGCCTCTACTTCCATCATGTTTCGCTGGTACGCCGTCAACACTTACTCGGGTCACGAGAAGAAGGTCAAGCAGAACCTCGAGCACAGGGTGCAGACCCTGGGTCAGCAGACCGCCGTGCGCCAGGTCGTCATCCCCACCGAGCAGGTGCAGGAGATGAAGGACGGCCAGAAGGTCACCAAGGAGCAGCGCACGATGCCGGGCTACCTGCTCGTGAACATGAACCTCACCGACGATTCGTGGGTGCTCGTCAAGAACACCCCGGGCGTCACAGGCTTCGTCGGCGCCTCACAGAAGCCCGTGCCTCTGAGCCAGGTCGAGATCGACCGCCTGCTCAACCGCGAGACCGCCGAGCGCCCCCGCGCCCGTGCACAGTTCGCGATCGGGGAGTCGGTCAAGGTGGTCTCGGGTCCTCTGTCGGACTTCTCCGGCGAGATCTCCGAGATCAACGAGGACGCCGTCAAGCTCAAGGTGCTGGTATCCATCTTCGGGCGGGAGACCCCCGTCGAGGTGGGCTTCGACCAGGTGAAGAAGGTCTAGCCCCGCATCCTGCACCACCGTCTGATGAAGTAGCTCACGTCCAATGGCCAAGAAAGTCCTCACACAGATCAAGCTGCAGGTCCCCGGCGGCGCCGCCAACCCGGCTCCCCCCGTCGGTCCTGCGCTGGGTCAGCACGGCGTGAACATCATGGAGTTCTGCAAGGCCTTCAACGCGCAGACCCAGGGCGAGAACGGGACGATCACCCCCGTCGTCATCACCGTCTTCGAGGATCGATCGTTCACCTTCATCACGAAGACTCCGCCCGCGGCAGTGCTCATCAAGCAGGCGATCGGCCTCGACAAGGGCTCCGGCGAGCCGAACCGCGTCAAGGTGGGAAAGATCAGCCAGGCCCAGATCCGCGAGATCGCCGAGCGCAAGATGCCCGACCTGAACGCAAACGACGTGGACCAGGCCGCGAAGATCATCGAGGGCACCGCGCGCTCGATGGGCGTGGAGGTCTCCTAGCCATGGCAAGGCACGGCAAGCGCTACCGCGACAGCCTCGAGAAGGTCGACCGCGAGCGCCACTACCCGCCGGCCGAGGCCGTCGCCCTGCTGAAGGGCTTCGCCAAGCCGAAGTTCAACGAGACCGTGGAGTGCCACATCCGCACCGGGCTCAACGTGCGCCACGCCGAGGAGCAACTGCGCGGCACGATCTCCTTCCCCCACGGGTTGGGCAAGGAGATGACCGTGGCCGTCTTCGCCAAGGGGGACAAGGCCCGGGAGGCCGAGGAGGCCGGCGCCGATCACGTGGGCGACGAGGATCTGGCGAAGAGGGTGGAGGAGGGCTTCACCGACTTCGACGTGGCGATCGCCACGCCCGACATGATGCCCGTGGTGGGGCGGCTCGGCAGGGTGCTCGGCCCTCAGGGCAAGATGCCCAACCCGAAGGTGGGAACGGTGACAAGCGACGTCGCGAAGGCTGTCGCGGAGTCCAAGGCGGGCAAGATCGAGTACCGCACCGACAGGCACGCGATCGTGCACCTGCCGATCGGCAAGGCCGACTTCGAGGAGGCTGCGCTGCTCGAGAACTACGCCGCGCTGATGGATGAGATCACCCGCGCCAAGCCGGCCTCGGCCAAGGGGCGTTACCTCCATACGGTCACGCTGACGACTTCGATGGGCCCCGGCGTCAGGGTGGACCCGGCGGCACGTGGCGTCGCGCAGGACATCGCCGCTGTAGCCTGAGGGCACAACCTCTTGCCCAAGACCACCGGCGGGCATTGCCCTAAGTCCGGTGCAGGTGAGGCCGAAGCCAGTTTCCTTCGAGCCCGCCTGCCGGCGGGCTTTCCCTTTTGAGAAGCACCTTCCCCGAGGACACGAAAGATGAACAGAGAACAGAAGACAGCGGTCATCGACGAGGTGGCCACCCAGATCCAGGAGTCCGCGGCGATCTTCGCGATCGACTACAGAGGGATCTCCGTGCAGCAGGTGGCTGAGCTGCGGCGCCGCCTCGGGGAGGCGGATGCCAGCCTGCGCGTGGTCAAGAACACGCTTACCGAACGCGCTGCCGACAAGGCCGGAGCGGCGGACCTCAAGACCCTGCTCACGGGACCGACCGCCTTCACGTTCGTGCGCGGTGACGCCGCGCTGGCCGCCAAGGTGATCGCCACCTTTCGCCGCGAGCACGACGTGCCCGACTTCAAGGGCGGCACGATGGATGGCGAGCCGCTGTCGATCGAGGACCTCCAGGCGATCTCGCTCCTGCCCGCGCGCGAGGTGTTGCACGGCCAGCTCGTGGGGATGCTCGCTTCGCCGATCACGGGACTTGTGCGGGGGTTGAACCAGCTGATCCAGGGCTTGGCGCTCCAGCTTGGGCAGATAGCGGAGCAGGGCCTCGTGAGCGGAGATCCGCCGGCCGCCGAGGCAGTGGAGACCCAAGCCGCAGCGGAAGCCGAGGAGGCACCGGACACCACTGAAGAAGCTTCGGGCGAGGAGCCCGCAGAAGACGAAAACGAAACGTCCTCCGCCGAGGGCGACGATGAAGCGAAGGAGAGCTAGATGGCCACGACAACAGATGAGTGGATTGACGAGCTGAAGGGCATCTCGGTGCTCGAGCTGTCAGAGCGCATCAAGGCGCTGGAGGAAGCGTTCGGCGTCTCGGCGACCGCGGTTGCCGCCGCCGCCCCGCCTGCCGCCGGTGCCGGTGATGGCGCCGCGGCCGAAGAGGAGAGCAGCACCGTCGATGTGGTGCTGACCGGCCCCGGCGAGAAGAAGATCCAGGTGATCAAGGTGGTCCGGGCGGCCACCGGTCTCGGCCTGAAGGAGGCCAAGGCCCTCGTGGACGAGGCTCCGAAGCCGATCAAGGAGGGCATCGACCGCGACGAGGCCGAGAAGCTGAAAAGCGAGCTTGAGGAGGCCGGCGGCGCCGTAGAGCTGAAGTGATCAGCCGGGGGGCTCTCGCCCCGCGGTGGCTTCCCGGGTGGTTTACCTCACAGGAGCTGGATGTAGGTCAGCTCCCAGAACGCGGCGCCGAGCAAGACGGCTGAAAAGCCCCACAGGAGTGCCCACGCGAGGCGCTCGTGCGGCTTCATCGCCGGCCGCAGGTGCCCGAAGATCAGGCTGAGCTCGAGCACCACGCTCAGCAGGACGAACGGAATGAAGGCGAGCTTCCAGCCCATGATCGCGCTCAGGACCGTGAGC
>JBPCJI010000217.1:0-6456 GCA_051005475.1 Thermoleophilaceae bacterium | reverse complement strand
GGCCTGGGGCGCTCGGGAGGGCTCGCGGTCCGGCGGGACGCTCAGTCGGAGCCGGGGGTCCACAGCTCCTTTGAGGCCTCAGGCTTCTCCTTCTCCGGCGTCCACAGCTCCTCGTGTGCCTTCGCCTGCTCGACCGGGATCGGCTTGGCGTGCTTCACGATGAGGTCCACCGCCCTGCGCATCGCGATGTCCTCGCGCAGGGGCCCGTCGGTGCCGCGGTCCCTGGCCTTCTTCAGCGATCTGAGCAGCGCCTTCTCGCTCGCGCCTGGCGTGTTGGGCTGGGCCGAGGCCTCGCGGAGGGCGTCGAGCATCTCGTCCTCGTAGACCTCTATCCCCTCGGCCTCGATCACGGCGGCAAGGACGCTCTCGCGGCGCAGCGCGCGGTCGGCGTCGGGCTCGGCCTCTGCCACCAGATCCTCCTCGGTCTTGTTCGTGACCTGGAGGTAGGTGGCCGGGTCAAGGCCCTGGGCCTGAAGCCGGCGGGCGGTGACCTGCCACATCTCATGTGCCTTCTCGTGGACCAGCTCGTGGGGGACCTCGACGGAGGCCCCGGCGGCCACGGCGTCGACCGCCGCCTCGCGGAAGTCCTGCTCGATCTGCTCGCACTGGGCCTCGCGCAGGCGCACCTCGATCTCGGCACGGAGCTCCTTCAGTGAGTCATAGCCGCCGGCCTCGATCGCCAGGTCGTCGTCGACCTCCGGCAGCCGCTTCTCCTTGACCTCCTTGACCGATACCGCGAATACGGCGTCCTCACCGGCGAGCTCCTTGGAGAAATAGTCCTCGGGGAAGGTTGCCTTCACCTCGCGCTCGTCGCCCGCCCGTGCGCCCTCGAGGCCCTCGTCGAACCCCGGGATGAGCTGTCCCGACCCGAGCTCGTAGGGAAAGCCGCGCGCCTCCCCGCCGTGGAAGGGCTCACCGTCGATCGTGCCATCGAAGTCGATCACGGCGAAGTCGCCGATCGCCGCATCGCGGTCCACTGTCTCGAGCGAGGCGAGCGACTCGCGCACGCGATCGAGCTCGGCCTGGACCTCCTCCTCCACGACAACGGGCTCCCGGCGGCCAACCTCGAGGCCCTTGTACTCACCGAGCACGGCCGTCGGGCGCACCCCCACCTCGAAGCTGAACGCGAGCGAGGCGCCCTTCTCGGGCATGTCCGCGAGCTCGACCTTCGGGCTGCCTACGGTGGCGATCCCCGCGCCCTGGACCGCTTCGTCGTACCACGAGGGCATCCCCCTGCGCACCGCCTCTTCGAGCACCGCCCCCCTGCCGACCTGCTGCACGACGACCTGGGAGGGGATCTTTCCCTTGCGAAAGCCCGGCACCTTCATCTCGCGGCCGATCTCGCCCGCGGCTCCGACCAGCTCGCGCTCGAGCGCGTCGGGTGGGACCTCTACCTCGACGCGCACACGCGAGTCGCCGAGCTCCTTCATGGTGGTCGTGACCCCGGGCATGGAAGCGGCGGACGATAGCGTGGCAGGCCGTGGCCGCCCCCTTTCCCCCGCTCCGGCGCGGTCCCCGCGAGCGCCTCGCGGCCTGGGTGGTGACGGGGCCGCTCGGGCACCTGTGGAGCGCCGTGGCGGACCTGGCGGTATTTGGCCTTCGCCTGCTCCACGCGTGGGGGCGCCTTCGGCTTCAGCGCAGGGTGGCCGGCGCCGGCATTCGGCCGAGCAAACGTCGGCAGCGAGTAGATTCGCCTCCGTGACCGCCGAGATCGCCGAGCGCGCCGCCGAGCACGGGCGGCTTGCCATCGACACGGAGTTCGTCTCCGAGCGCCGCTACCAGGCACAGCTGTGCCTGGTGCAGGTGGCGGTCCCCGACCCGGGCGAGCCCGACGCGGTGCGCACGGAGGTCTTCGACCCGCTGGACGAGGGCACCGAGCTCGATCCGGGGCCCCTCTCGGGCGTGCTCGCCGACCCGGAGGTGGAGGTGATCGTGCATGCGGGACGCCAGGACGTCGCGATTCTGCGCCGCACCTGGGGCACGGAGATCACGCGGGTATTCGACACCCAGGTGGCGGCCGGCTTCCTCGGCTTCGGGAGCCAGGAGGGCTATGAGTCCCTGGTCCGCAGGGTGCTGGGAGTGGCGCTGAAGGGCGGCGAGGGGTTTACGCGCTGGGACAGGCGTCCGCTGACCGAGAAGCAGCTGGGCTACGCCGCCGACGACGCGCGTTGCCTGCTGTCGCTCGGCGAGGAGGTCGAGCGACAGCTAACCGAGCGCGGGCGGCTCGGCTGGGCGCGCGAGGAGTGCGTGGCCGTCGAGGAGTCGCGCGACGAGCGCAGCGCGGAGCGCTCCTACGAGCGTCTCCCCAAGCTGGGCCGCCTGGACGGCCGCGGTCGCGCGGTTGCGCACCGGCTCTGTGTCTGGCGCGATCGGGTTGCGCGCGAGATGGACCGGCCGCCGCCGGCGGTGATGCCCGATCAGGTGCTGGTCGAGCTGGCACGGCGGACCCCGAGGGACCGCGCCGGGCTCGAGAGTATCCGCGGCCTTCCGCAGCAGGCCCTTCACCGCCGCGGTGCGGAGCTGGTCAGCGAGATCGCCGCGGGGCTGTCCGAGGAGCCGCCGCCGCCACCGCCCCACCCGCCCAGACGCGACTCCAGCGAGGCGCCGCTCATCTCGCTGGCCCAGGCGCTGGTACGCCAGCGTTCGATCGACAGTGGCGTCGCCACCGAGCTGATCGCCACCCAGTCCGAGCTCGCCGCACTGGTGGCCTCAGTGCGCCGCGGCAGCGACGGAGGCGGCGTGCGTGCGCTGGGCGGCTGGCGGCGCGAGCTCGTAGGCGACGAGTTGCGCGAGCTGATCGAGGGCCGGCGGGCCATCTCGGTGGAAGCTGGGGGCGGGCTGACCGTGACACCGCGGGCCGGCTAGATGAGGCTGGTTCTGCTCGCCGCGACGGCGACCCGGCGGGGTCGAGATGGCTCTGGAACACCGGCACGAGCTTGCCCCCCTATCAGGTGAGCCGCCGGCTACCCGGCGGTCAGCCCTCGACCGCTTCCCAGCGCGAGTAGAGCTCCTCCACCGCGCGCTTGGCCTTTGCATGACGCTCGGTCGAGCTCGCAGAGCGGGCCGGATCGGCCCACGCGGCGGGGTCTGCGAGCTCATCCTCGAGCGCGCGCAGGGCCGCCTCCGCACCTTCGAGCTCCCGCTCGAGTGCGCGTTGAGCGCGCTGGGCGTTCTTTGAGGGCTTGGGCCGGCCGTTCGGCTCCGGGCCCGTTCCCGAACGTGAGGTTGACTCTGGCTTCGCCCGCTTGGACTTGCGACCGGCGGGCCGCGGGGATTCCGTGCCCGCGCCGGCCTCGGCGCTGCGGCGCGCCTCGCGCGCCTGCACGTACTCGGCCCAACCACCGTCATAGCTGCGGAGCTCGCCGTCCTCCAGGGCGAGCGTTCTGGTGCCCACGGCATCCAGCAGCGCGCGGTCGTGGGAAACCAGCAGGAGCGAGCCCGGAAATCCACGCAGTGCGTCCTCGAGCGCCTCGCGGCTGTCCACGTCCAGGTGATTCGTGGGCTCGTCGAGCACGAGCATGTTGGCGCCCGAGTTCACCAGCACGGCAAGCGAGAGGCGCCGCAGCTCCCCTCCGGATAGGCCGCCGACCGGCTTCTGGGCCTCCTCGCCGGAGAAGAGAAAGCGCCCCAGCAGGGCTCTCGTCTTTCCCGGAGTCAGGCCGGTGGCACGCTGTGCGGCCTCGAGCAGCGTCCCTTGGCCCGAGAGCTCCTCGGCGTGCTGGGAGACGTACCCGACGGCGACGTTGTGGCCGGTGCGCAGCTTGCCGGCCGCCAGCGGGCGGCGGCCGGCGAGCGCCTCGATCAGAGTCGTCTTGCCGGTGCCGTTGGCCCCTACGAGGGTCACATGCTCACCGCGCTCCAACCACAGCTCGGCGTCCTCGAGCAGGACCCGGCCGGGAACCTCGAGCCGGCCACCCTCGAGCTCGAAGACAACCCGCCCTGAGCGCTCGGGCTCCTTGAAGGTGAACGAGAGCGAGCGGTCGTCCCTGGGATCGCGATCCACGCGCTGCATCTTGTCGAGGCGCTTCACCCGGGATTGTGCCTGGCGGGCCTTCGTCGCCTTCGCCCGGAAGCGCTCGACGAACCGCTCGAGCCGCTCGATCTCGGCCTGCTGGCGCTCGATCGCGCGGCCGAGCGCGAGCTCCCGGGCGGCCTGCTCCTTGCGCCACGCGTGCCACGGGCCCTTGAAGAAGCGCGCCCGCCCAGCCTCCAGCTCAAGCACCGACGTGCCAACCGCCTCGAGGAACCAGCGGTCGTGCGCGACGAGGACGATCGCCGCGTCCAGGCCGGCCAGGTGCTGCTCGAGCCACTCCAGCGAGGCGATGTCGAGATGGTTGGTGGGCTCATCGAGCAGAATCAGGTCGGGCTCGCCGGTGAGCACGCGGGCGAGCGACCCGCGCGTGAGCTCACCGCCCGAGAAGGAGGAGAGGGAGCGGTCGAGGTCCTCGTCGCGGAAGCCAAGGCCGTGCAGGGTGATCAACGCGCGATCGCGCCAGCGGTAGCCCCCGTGGCCCTCCAGGAGACCCTGGGCGGCGGCGTAGGCGCCCAACGTGGCCTCGTCGTGGGCTCCATCGGCCATCGCTCCCTCCAAGCGAGCGAGCTCCTGCTCGACGGCCACGATCTGCTTCGCGCCGGAGAGCACGTAGTCGCGCAGCGTGAGGTCACGCTCGCGCGGTGGGCGCTGGTCGTAGAGGGCGACCTTCGCGCCCTTCTGGAGCCTGAGCTTCCCCCTGTCGATCGAGGCGTCTCCGGCCAGCATCCGCAGGAGCGTGGTCTTGCCCGACCCATTGCGGCCCGAGAGCGTCATGCGATCCCCCCGCTCGAGCTTGAACGAGACCCCGCGCAGGAGCGGACTACCCGCGATGTCCTTTCCCAGATCGGATGCGATGACCACGGCCATGAGGAGCAGGATGCCAGGGGCTCGCCGGGAGGGAGCCCCGACGGTGCAGGCGCCGGCTACCCGGCCTGCGGCCTGCCCGCCATGAACTCGTCGAGGCTCTGCCTGGCCTGACGCCTGACCTTGGCCTTCAGCAATGGTGTCCAACCGAGGGCAAGGCCGATGGGTCCAAGCGCCTGGCGGGACCAGGCGCCGAAGGAGAACTCGTCCCGGTGCTCGGCGATCAGGCCGCCGGTGAACCGGAACGTGGCTCGGATGTCGTTGTGCACCTTGCGGCCGGTCTGGGTGAACGTGTAGTCGGCGAGCCAGTGCGCCGTTCCGGTCTCCTCGCCTGCTCCGTGGGCGACGAGCTTCACCTCGAGGTCCGCGGCGCGAGCCGTGAGCATCTTCCACATCGCCGCCGGCTCCTCCCCGCTGAGGTCGGTGAAGACGGGGTCGGAGAAGTGTGCTCCGGGGGCGTAGCAGGCCGCCATCTCCTCGCCGTCATGGCGCCCGAACGCGTCGTAGAAGCGGCGCAGCAGATCTTCGTTCTCGTGGGCCATCCACCAACGCTATCCGCGCGAGACATCTCGTGCAGAGCTCAGCTCGGGTAGCTTGCGCCCGATGCGGGAGTCCCCCTACCTGCAGGCGGTGCAGACCGCGCTTCACGGTGCCGGGCTGCCCTACGGCTACGCCATCACGGTGTGGGCAACCGGCTCGGCACTGACAGGGGAGCAGGGGATGGCATCCTTGGTGGACATCGGCCTCTTTGCCGCCGGGGCGATGGCCGCCTACGGGGGCCTGACGTTCTTGACCTGGGAGACCGAGGGAGAGGCGGGGAAACCGCTTACGAGAAGTCCCCACCGCGTCCGCGCGGGTCTGCTCCACATGGCCGCGATCGCCCTCGCCATCGCCTCCGCCGCCCTGATCGCAAAGATCTCAGGCGGTATCGCGTGGCTTCTGGCCCCGCTCGCGGCGACGCTGCTGTACCTCGCTGTCTCGAGCGTAGAGGTGGCGCTGGTGGAGGAAACGGGCGGCGGCTAGGCGCGCCGTGCGAGGCGCCGTGCTCCCCGGTCTCAGACTGCTCGACGCGGCGGGCCGGGTGGCGCCTTTTCCCCTGCTCAGGCGGCGCTTGTCTCCGCGAGCCCCGCGGTCTGGCGCAGCACGTCCACCTTGTCCGTGCGCTCCCACGTGAAGTCCGCGTCCTCGCGGCCGAAGTGGCCGTAGGCGGCGGTCTTCTGGTAGATCGGCCGGTGCAGGTTCAGGTACTCGCGGAAGGCTCCCGGCCGCAGGTCGAAGTGCTCGTCGATCAGCTTCGCGATGGTCGACCGGGCAATCTTCTCGGTGCCGTAGGTCTCGACCATCACCGACACCGGATGGGCGACGCCGATCGCGTATGCCACCTGCACCTCACAGCGGTCGGCCAGGCCCGCGGCCACCACGTTCTTCGCGACGTAACGGGCGGCATAGGCCGCCGAGCGGTCCACCTTCGAGGGGTCCTTGCCCGAGAACGCGCCGCCGCCGTGGCGGGCCATGCCGCCATAGGTGTCGACGATGATCTTGCGCCCGGTCAGCCCGCA
>JBPCJI010000216.1:0-2560 GCA_051005475.1 Thermoleophilaceae bacterium | reverse complement strand
GGACCGAGGCACGCAGGATGACCAGCTCCTTCGTCCGCGCGGCGATGGCCGACGGGCCCAGGACCGTCGCGATGAAGGGCACCGTCACGTCGAGCGCCTCCGGCACGTGGGCAAGGGACGTGACGATTGGGCTGTTGCGATCGGCCGAGTCCGAGTAGTACGGGCGCGCGAGCAGCGGCGCGTCGGCGGGGTGGACCGGAGTCACCAGCACCCTGGCGAGTCTAGAGGCGCCACCTTACGGGCGTGTGACGCCTCTGGTTGGGACGGGAATGCTCCGGGCCGCGCCGCGCCTCCCTTTTGCATCACCATCCCGGTGAGCTTGCCTTGACCCGGGCCCTTTGACGATTGCGAGCATCTCGAGCGTTGGTTGGCGCTCTGCGTCGTGCTGTTCGGCGGATCGGCGCTCCTGCTCGCGCTGCGTGCGCGCGGGCTACGGAGCCGGCCGTGACGAGTTCCTTACGCGCCCTTGGCGAGCGCCCGAACGGTGCCACACTGGACTCCATGAAGAACGGCAACTCCACCCGGGGCTCCGTGCTCGTGGTCGATGACGAGCCGACGATCACCGAGGTGGTCTCCCGTTACCTGGAGCGCGCCGGATACGACACGCGTAGCGCGGGCGACGGTCCCCGCGCGCTGGAGTTGGCCGGCGCCGAGCGGCCGGACCTGGTCGTGCTCGACCTGATGCTGCCCGGCATGGACGGGCTGGAGGTGCTACGCCGCCTGCGCCAGCCCGCCGGCGGAGGCGATCGCGGCATCTCGGTGATCCTCCTTACCGCGAAGGGGGAGGCCACCGACCGGGTGATCGGCCTGCGCCTGGGGGCGGATGACTACGTGGTCAAGCCCTTCTCGCCGGCCGAGCTGGTCGCGCGCGTGGACGCCGTGCTGCGCCGGGTGGACAGCTCACCCGAGCTCGAGGACCCGATCACCTTCGACGGGCTCGAGCTCGACCCAGTCGCGCGCCGGGTCACCGTCCGGGGTGAGGAGGCCCAGCTCACCGTCCGCGAGTACGACCTGCTGCTGCACTTCGTGCGCCACCCGGGGCAGGTCTTCTCACGTGATCAGCTCATGGACGCCGTCTGGCAGTACTCCTTCTACAGCGATACCTCCACGGTGACGGTGCACATCAGGCGCCTGAGGGCGAAGATCGAGCAGGAGCCCTCGAGCCCGCGCTGGCTGCAGACCGTGTGGGGCGTGGGCTACCGGTTCCAGCCGTGAGGCCATGGCGTGGCCTCCTGATGCTGGTGGCAGCCGCCGCCGCGGGTGGGTCGGCCATCGCGCTGGTGTACGGCACGAAGGACGGGACGCTGATGGCGCTGTTCATGCTCGGGTCGGGCGCGCCCGTGATCGCGGGCGCCCATCTGCTGGCGCGCCGGCGGAGGTCAGCCGGCACGCTGTCCCGTCAGCTCGCCGCTGGCATCGGCATGACCGTGGTGCTCGTGGCCCTCGGCGTCGGAGCGGTGGCGCTGCTCATGTTCCTCTCGCCACACGACGCCTTCATCATGGCGCTCCTGCTGGTCTTCGCCGGGACGCTCACCGCCTACTCGTTGTCGGTGCTGTCGCGCGGCGTGCTCGCGGACATCGGGGCGGTGCGCGACACCGTGCGCGCCGTGGGCGAGGGCCGGCGCGACGTTGAGATATCCACGAACGCGCGCGACGAGATCGCCCAGCTCGCCGGCGCCGCCAACCTGATGGCCGCCCAGCTGGCCGAGCGCGAGGCCGAGCGCGACACCGCCGAGTCCGCCCGCAAGGACCTGATCGCGGCAGTCTCCCACGACCTGCGCACCCCGCTCACCTCGCTGCGCCTGCTCGCCGACGCGATCGAGGACGACCTCGTCGACCGCGAGACGAGGCGACGCTACCTCGAGCAGATGTCGGTGCACATCGGTTCTCTCTCCGCGCTGATCGAAGACCTCTTCGAGCTCTCGCGCCTGGAGGCGGGGGACATCCAGTGGTCGGTGCAGCAGGTGGCGCTCGACGAGCTGGTGGAGGAGACGGTGGAGGCCATGCGCCCCCACGCGCGGGAGAAGCGCGTGGCCGTCGAGGCGCTCGTAAACGGGGGCGTCGCCACGGCGAAGGCCAACCCCGAGAAGCTCCAGCGGGTGCTCTTCAACCTGATCCAGAACGCGATCCGCCACACCCCCGCCGACGGAAGCGTCACGGTCGCCGCTCAGTCCGAGGGGACCCAGGTGGTGGTGGAGGTGGCCGATACGGGCGCGGGCATCGACCCGGGGGACCGCGAGCGCGCCTTCGAGCCGTTCTTCCGCGGCGGGACGGGCAGCGCCCGGTCGGGCGATGGCACCGGTCTGGGGCTCACGATCTGCCGTGCGATCGTGGAGGCCCACGGCGGCAGGATCTGGTTCGCGGACGCTCCCGAGGGCACCCGCGTGCGCTTCAGCCTTCCACGCGCCGCGTAGCAGTCCATTCGCTTCCTCCGGGCAAGCAGGCCACGAAAACTGTCAGCCGATCGGCTAGCTTCGTGGCCGGCGCGGATCGATCATGTGATCTACGCTGCGGGTGATCTCGATGCAGCGGCCGCTCGCATCGAAGCGGAGCAGCGAGA
>JBPCJI010000215.1:0-3829 GCA_051005475.1 Thermoleophilaceae bacterium | reverse complement strand
CGAGCAATGCACGCCCGTTGCACCTCACATGGACCTCGCGGGCCTCGAGCATCACAGCCACCCGCGCACGCGGCGCTCGCGCACCAGGAGCCAGATGAAGAACGGGCCGCCGACGAGCGAGGTCAGGATCCCGATGGGCAGCTCGGCGGGCGCGATGAGCGTGCGCGCGCAGAGGTCCGCGCCGACCAAGAGCGCCGCGCCCAGCAGTGCCGCCCCGGGCAGAAGGTAACGGTGGTCGGCGCCCAGCATGAGCCTAAGAACGTGCGGCACCACCAGGCCGACGAAACCGATGACCCCGGTGAGCGCGACCGAGGCCCCGACCGCGAGCGCGACGCACAGGACGATGCGGCGCTTGACGCGCTCGACATCGATGCCGAGCCCGGCCGCCTCGGTCTCGCCGAGGAGGAGCGCGTTCAGGGCCGTGGCGAGGCGCGGCAGGGGCCCGAGGGCGAGGGCAAGGAAGGGAAGCGCCACCGCGACCGCGTGCCAGGTGGCCCCGCCCAGGCTCCCCATGCCCCAGAAGGTGAGCGTGCGCAGCTCATCATCATCGGCGAAGTAGATGACGAGACCGGTGGCCGCGCCTGCGACTGCGTTGAGCGCGATCCCGGCGAGCAAGAGCCCCGCGACCGACGTCCCCTCCTGCCCCTGGGCCAGTCGGTAGATGAGGAGGGTCACGCCCAGTCCCCCGAGGAAGCCGCGACCGGCAGCGCGTATAAGCCCATAAGCCGCGCGAGGCCCAGCTCGTCGCCGAGCACGATGACGGCGACGGCAGCGAGCGCCGCGCCGCTTGCGATCCCGAGGAGGCCGGGATCGGCCAGTGGGTTGCGGAAGAGCCCCTGCAAGGCGGTCCCCGAGACCCCGAGCGCGTTCCCGACGAGGCAGCCGAGAACCACCCGCGGGAGGAGCAGATCGAGGAGCACCGCCCGCTCCGCGTCACTGTAGGCAACCGGCAGTTGGAGTCCAATTGGCTCAAGGAGGATGGTCAGTAACTTGGCCGGCGCGATCGACACCGCCCCGGTCCCGACCGCCCAGAGAACGATGATCCCGAGCCCGATCGCGAGCGCCGTGAGGACGCCTTCGGCCCGCCGGCGTGAACGCACGGACAAGCGCTGTGTCCGCACGGCCGGGCTCCCGCCGGGCAAGGACCGGAGGGTGTTCGCGCTAACTGCCACGCGCGCCATGCTCAGAGTGGTTCATGCGAGCACTGGGCGTGCAGGCCGAGGGCTCGCGCAGGGCTTGGGCGAGATCGGTGACGGCCTCCCCGAGCCGCGGTCCGAAGCCCAGGAGTAGAGCCCATCCATGACCACGAGGCGCCGATTGCGGCCCGCGCACGTCAGCTCGACGCCCGGCTGGCTCAGGACCGCCGGCGCGCCGCCCATGGCGCTCAGTGCGTGCTCGGGGACCAAGAGCACCTCGGGCCGCGCCTGGGCCAGGACCTCGGGAGAGACCGGGCGATAGCCGGAAAAGCCCGTCAGGGCATTGGCACCGCCGGCCAACTCGATCATCGCCTGCGCCGAAGTGCCCGCACCCGCGGCGATGGGCGCCCCTTGCTGGAGCCCCATGAGGAACACCACCCGCGGCCCCGCGTCCGCCGACACCCCCGCCAGGACGCGCTCGACACGGCTTCGCAGCGTCCGGACCAGGACCTCGCCCTGGGGCTCGAGGCCGAGCGCGTTTGCCACGCCGCAGATCTTTAACTCGGCCCCCGCGAAGCTCGGCTGGGCGGGCAGGACCAGACGCGGCACACACGCCCCGCGGAGCTGCTCGAGGACCACGGGCGGTCCCGCATGGGTCGTGGCCAGGACCAGCGTGGGTACCAGCGACAGGATCCCCTCCGCGGACAGGGTGCGCATATAGCCGACCTTGGGCAGCGCGCGGGCGGCGGCCGGCCACTGACTGGTGGTATCGACCCCGACCAGACGCGCCTCGGCGCCGAGCGCGTAGACGATCTCCGTCAGCTCGCCTCCGACCGCGACGATGCGCTGGACGGCGGTCTCTGCACCCGCGCACATCGACGCGAAGAACGCCAGCCACAGCCCCAGGAGGAACGGACCGAGCCGCGCGCCCCAACGCCGGGCGCGGCTCGCGGCCGAGCGGGCCGGCAGGTGTTTGAGAGGGTGTGTGACCGCCATGGCTCAGGCCGACAGCGGCTCGCCGCACAGTCCTTCCACGATCTGCCGCCAGCGCGCGCACTCCGGTTGCCCCGGCTTGCGTTTCCCGAACACCTGGACGATGAGATCTTCATCATCATCGAAGACCTCGAGCGAGGTCACGATCCCGTCGGTCGTGGGTTTGCGCACCACGAAGGCGCCGGCGATGGCCGTCTCGCGGACGTGCAGGTTGAAGCGCGCATCGAGCACGTTGCACCACGGTCCCGTGATCCGCAGGTTCGCGACCTGGCCTGTATGGATCTGCACCACGCCGGAGCTCGTGACGAACACCATGATGGTCAGCTCGGCATCGCGGACCGTCTGTAAGAGGCGCCAGAACCCGCTGCAAGCGACGGGTGTGGCGAGGTCGGTACCGGCCGCGGACAGCGCCTGCAGGCGTGTGATCCCGAGGCGCTTCAGCATCCCGTAGAACTCGTGGGTGTCGCGGAGCGCGCTCCAGGCGGCGCGGAGTTGCGGCTCGTCCACGGGCGCCACCGACGACGATGCTGCGCGCTTCGCCTTGGCTTCCACCGCGATCCGCTGCGACTGGTCGGCACTGCGGTGCTCTGCGATGAGCCGCTCGTAGGCCGCGACATCGCTCCTGTCCGTGAGGTAGACCTTGTGGAGCGCGGTGCCGTGGGCATCGAAGAACTGGAGGCTCTGCCGGCTCCCGTGCTGGCTGGTCTCCGTGACCGCGAAGCCGTGGCGCCAACGCCGGAAGAACAGCCTGAGGTCGATCTCGGACCCGAGCACGAGACCGAACGCCGCCCCGATCTGGAGGTTCTCGTAACGGCCGGTCTTCTCGTGCACGGCGTGCTCGTTACGCGTCAGCGCCATGACCTCCCCGAGCGCCGAGAGGCCGGCGACGAGCGCGCCGAAATTGGGCTCGAGGCGGACGGCGTTCGCGCCGCAAGCGCTCGCCACGAGCTCCGCCTCGCTCGCTCCGAGCTTCCGGGCGGCCTCGCGGGCGCGCACACCCGGCTCCTCGGCGCGCAGCCGTTCCCAGGCGCACGCCAGATCCGAGGGTCTTCCCATCGACAATACTCCGCTCATACTGCCTCCTCCCAGAGGTTTTCTTCCAGGGTTTGATGCGGGGCCCCGCTTTGACACGGGAGCCCGTGGATCGCACTCGCCTTCCAGCTCGCCGCCATGGTCCGGGAGAGGGGCCGCAAGGCCCAGTCCGGCAGTTCCTCGTGCTCGGCGATGATCCGCAACTGGCGGCTGATCCGGAACGCGAGGCACTGCCGTACCCCATCGTCGTCGCAGGCGAGGTAGTGGGCGATGAGCACGCCCAGCCCGGCGTGCAACAGCTCCATGTCGTTGATCAGTACCGAAGGTCCTGTGGACGAAGTGCGCATCATGGATTGCCTCCCCATCAAAACCGGTAAGAGACCGAGACCTTGAAATTCCGCCCGGTCTCATCGATGAGCGAGAGATGGCGGCGGTACGCCTTGTCGGTCAGGTTCTCGATGCCGAAATCGACCCGGAGCCCTGAGTACACCGCCCCCTCCGGCAGCCAGCTCGCGTAGAGATCGCAGACACCATAGCCCGGGGTTACGGGCACGCCCGCCGGCACCTCGTCCTGGCGTTTGACGAAACGGCCGCGGCCGCTGAAGACGAGCCCAAGCTCGGGTACGCGCAGGCCGAGCGTCGCCACGAGCTTGTCCGGGGGGACGGAC
>JBPCJI010000214.1:0-5847 GCA_051005475.1 Thermoleophilaceae bacterium | reverse complement strand
GCATCGCCTTGCGCAGGTCCCACGGCTTGCCGGCGGCGCGCAGCAGCGGACCGGTCACGCCCAGCCCCAGCAGCTGCTCGAGCGGCACGATGCCGGTGTTCTGCGTGCGCTGGAGCCAGATCTCGTTGCGGTCGAGCAACGCCTCGTACTGGTCGACCCGGGAGGGCATCTGGGAGAGGAACTCGCGCACTTTGCCCTCGAAGCCCGGCGGGATGTCCTCCATCACCCCGCCCACCTGGAAGTAGCGGGTGTGGAAGCGCTGCCCGGAGGACATCTCGAACAGGTCGAGGATCAGGTCGCGCTCGCGCAGCGCCCACCAGAGCATCGTGATCGCTCCGATGTCGAGCGCGCCGGTTCCGAGCCAGAAGAGGTGGCTGGCGATCCGGTTCAGCTCCATGTGGATCACGCGCAGGTACTGGGCCCGGGGCGGTACCTCCTCGTCGAGCAGCGTCTCCACCGCCGAGCAGTAGGCGTACGCGTTGAAGTAGTAGGAGAGGTAGTCCATGCGCTCCACGAACGTGATGGCCTTCCAGTACTCCTGGTCCTCGCAGCTCTTCTCGATCCCCGTGTGCACGTAGCCGATGATCGGGTCGATGGTCCTGACCGTCTCGCCCTCGAGCGTGCAGAGGAGCCTCAGAACGCCATGGGTGGCCGGGTGGTGGGGGCCGAGGTTGATCGTGAGCAGCTCGGCCTCGCCGCGCTCCTCGCCGGCGTCGACGCCCGCTCCGGGCTCGAGCCGGGTGCCGGACACGGGCTCCTGCTCGATCGTGCCGATCGAGATCGACTTCTCCCGCTCCCTGTAGTCACTCATACCAGCGGGGGAACTTGTGCTCGTTGAAGGTGAACAGCACCGGCTCGCCGCCCATCGGGAAGTCCCTGCGCTGGGGATGCCCCACGTAGTCCTCGGGCATCAGGATCCGCCGGGGGTCCGGATGGCCGTCGAAGACCACCCCGAAGAAGTCGTAGGCCTCGCGCTCCTGGAAGTTGGCGGTCGGGAAGAGGTCGGTCACGCTCGGCAGGTGGGGCTCCTCTACCGTCACCCGGGTCCTGACGCCCAGGCGGTCGCGGCGCTCCATGCTGAGCAGCTGGTAGTGCACCCCCAGGCGCGGCTCGGAGGGCAGGTAGTCACAGCCGTGGAGGCTGGCGAGGAAGCCGAAGGGCTGCTCGTCGGCGTCGCGCAGGTAGCGCAGGACCTCGTGCACGCGCGGGGGAGCCACGTCGAGCGTGGCCTGTCCGCGCTGGTAGCCGGTGCCCACGACCGCGTCGTCGGCCACCGCGTCACGCACCCGCTGGGCGACTAGCTCCAGTCCGGTAGCGTCCATTGCTACCCCCGCGGGGCGTCCGGCCCCGCGCCCTGATGGGAGCTCTCGGCATCCGGCCTGGCCTGAGATGACAGCGGGAGGTCCCCGACCTCCTCGGTGCCCTCTGCGCGATAGCGCTCTCGCCAGCCCAGCTCGGGCTCGCGCGTGATCTTGTCCTGCAGCTTCAGAATCCCGTACATCAGGGCTTCGGGACGCGGGGGGCAGCCGGGCACGTATACGTCGACCGGGAGGAACTTGTCGGCGCCCGCCACCAGCGCGTAGTTGTTGAACATCCCGGCGCTCGAGGCGCAGGCGCCCATCGAGATGACCCACTTGGGCTCCAGCATCTGGTCGTAGATGCGGCGGATGATCGGCGCCATCTTGATCGACACGCGTCCCGAGATGATCAGCAGGTCCGCCTGGCGCGGCGAGAAGCGGATGACCTCGGCGCCAAAGCGCGACAGGTCGTTTCGCGGCGAGCCGATCACCGTGATCATCTCGATCGCGCAGCAGGCCAGCCCGAAGCCGAGCGGCCAGAGGGCGTTCTTGCGCGCCCAGCTCTGCGCGCCCTCCAGCTTTGTCAGCAGGAGGCGCTTCTCCACGTACTCCTCCAACCCCGCGCCGTCGAGATCTCCACGAAGCATCTGCTGCGCGCTCAACTGTTTGGCGCGGAAGTCCTCCTTGGAGCCCGAGACCTTGGTGCGGATCACTTCCATTCCAGCGCCCCCCTTCTCCAGACATACACGAAGGCCACGAGCAGTAGGACCACGAACACGATCATCTCGACGAGGGCAAAGACGCCGATCGCCTCGAGCTGCACCGCGATCGGGTAGAGGAACACCACCTCGATGTCGAACAGGATGAAGAGCATCGCCACCAGGTAGAAGCTCACCCCGAAGCGGAAGTTCCGGCGGACCTCGGAGGGCAGGCCGGACTCATATGGCTCGGACTTCGTCTTGCTCGGACGGCGGGGGCCGAGCACCGAGTTCAAGCTTACAAACGCCACGCCGACGCCCACGCCCAGGACGAGGAACACCAGAGCTGGCAGGTAGCTCTTCAGCACGCAGCCGCATGTATAACGCACGCCTACGCGCTCCGCCTGCTTCCTCGTGCAAATGGGCTTTTCTTGACCTCCTTTCACATCGCCATGGGCATCGCAGTCCTGGCCACGAACGGGGCCGCCGGGGGCTGGGGGGCGGTCTCCTGGCTGCGGGACAGCCCGTCGGTCTGGTTCTGGTACCTGCTGCGGGTCGCCCAGGGCGCCGTGGCGGTGCAGGTCGTGGGAGGCCTGATCCTGCTCGCGCGCGGGGAGACGGCCCCCGACGGGCTGCACATCGCCTACGGGGTAGCGCCGCTCGTGGTCACGCTGTTCAGCGAGGGCCTGCGTGTGGGCGCCGCCCAGCGCGAGCTCGAGGGCGTGGAGGAGGTGGAATCCCTCGGCCGGGCCGAGCAGATCGCTATCGCGCGCCGGGTGGCGCTGGCGGAGATGGGCGTGATGACCGTCGGGGCCCTGCTGATCCTCACCCTCGCCCTGCGCGCCTACCAGACGGGCGGGGGCTGAGACCTCGGGGGCGGGGCCTGAGAACTCGGAGACCCCTTGGCTTACCCGGCGGTTCGCCCCCGCCCCTTCGAGGGACCGCCTAAACTGGCACCGAGGGACCGGGTGGAGGCCCAGAGACGTCCCTGTGCTGTCAAGACGAGACGAGATATGGCCTCAATGTCCTTCGCGGAAAGGGATCTCTCGATCGACGCCGACCTCCGGCGGCTTCGTGATGCCCGCGAGTGGGCCGCGCGCGTGGCGCGGGAGTTCGGCCTCACGGCCGAGCATTGCTTCCAGGTCAAGCTCGCCATGAGCGAGGCCGTGGCAAACGCGATCCAGCACGGCTCGGGGGCCCCTGAGGACTGCGTCCACATCTCGGCTCGCGAGCGCGAGGGTGCCCTTGTCTTCGAGGTGCGCGATACCGGCACGTTCGTCGAGAGCAAGGGACCGCCCGAGGAGCTGGCCGAGCGCGGCAGGGGCCTCGGGCTCGTGGCGCTCGTGATGGACGAGGCCGAGCTTCAGCCCGGCGAGGACGGGAGCCTCCTGCGCTTCGCCAAGCGCCTCGATGCGAGCGAAGCGCGCCCCTGAGACCGCGCCGGGGAAGCGATGCCCCGGCGCCGGCTCTGTATCGCCGCCGATGTGGACGTCCGTCACAGGCTCTTGCCTGCCGGACCTCCTGGCCGCCGCCGGGGCAGCCCTTCCTTCGCGGGGCGCCGCCGCGTTCCTGCCTGGAGGGACTACCTGACCTCCAGCTTTCCGACCATCCCGAGGTCCTCGTGATCGGCCACCGTGCAGACGAAGTCGTACTCCCCGGGAGGAAGGCTCGCGCTCAGCGAGCGCTCCTGCCCCGGAGGAAAGCTGGGCATCGAGGCCAGCTCGCGCTCCCCCTCGCGCACGTGGAGGTTGTGGGCCAACTTGCCCTCGTTGCGCATGGAGATCCGCAGCCGCGCCCCGCGCCCCGCGCCCCTGACCACCACTCGACCCGGGTCGAAGCGATACTCCTCGGCCCTGATCTCCACGGTCTCGTTCGCGCCGACGGCCACGGAGCGCACCGGCCGATCGTCCGCCTCGTCCGAGCAGCCCCCCGCAAGCATGATCGCGCACGCGGAGAGGATGGCAACGGCTGCTCGCACGGCGAGGGATAATATGCGCGAGCTGTGGCTGCCTTCGACCGCTCCAGGCTCGTCCGCGCCGCCCTTGGCGCCACCCTGCCCCTCGTACTCGGACTGGCGGCCTGCGGCGGACAGATCGACGTGGAGAAGGCCGACAGGAGCGGCGCCGAGCTCTTCTACGAGCGTTGCTCGGGCTGCCACTCCCTGAGGTCTGCCAACTCCTACGGGTCCAAGCCTCCGGGTCAGAAGGAGGGCGGCGAGCGCACGAACGGCCCGAACTTCAACGTGCGCCCGGCGCCCCGCGAAGATGTGCTCTTCGCCATCCGCAACGGCGGATTCTCCGGCGCGATCATGCCCGCCAACATCGTGGTCGGCAAGGACGCGGAGCGGGTGGCCGACTTCCTCGCCCAGTACTCCGGCAAGGAGACCGAAGTGAAGTGATGTCGTGGCGCCCGGGCAGGGCTGGGGCAAGTAGCCCCGGGTGGGCGCGTGCTTGATCTCAGGGCTCTTCGGCAGGACCCGGGGACGGCCGGCGCGGCGCTGGCTCGGCGCGGTCGGGCCGCCGCCGAGGCACTCGACCGGGTTCTGAGCCTCGACGGGCGGCGCCGGGAGCTCCTGCCGGAGCTCGAGCAACTGCGCGCAGAGAAGAACGCGGCGAGCAGGCGGATCGGCGAGCTGCAGCGCGAGGGGGGCGATGCCTCCGAGGCGATCGCGGCCGTGAAGGAGGTGGGAGAGCGCGAGAAGTCGCTCGACGGTGAGCTGCGCGAGGTGGAGGAGGAGCTCGACGCCACGCTGGCCGCGCTGCCCAACCTGCCCGACGAGGCGGCGCCGCCCGAGGACACGGTGGTGCGGGAGGTCGGCGCGGCGGGACGATCCGGCAAGGACCACCTGGAGCTGCTCGGCGGCCTCGTGGACCTCGAGGCGGGAGCCAGGGTGGCGGGCTCGCGCTTTGCCTACCTGAAGGACCCGCTCGTGCTGCTCGAGCTGGCGCTCGTGCGCTGGGCGCTCGAGCTCCTCGGCGAACGCGGGTTCGAGCCGGTGATGCCGCCCATCCTCGTGCGCGAGGAGGCGCTCTATGGCACCGGCTTCCTGCCCGATACCGAGCAGCAGCTCTACCGAATCCCCGAGGACGACCTCTACCTGGCCGGCACCAGCGAGGTGCCCCTGGCATCGCTGCACGCGGGCCAGATGCTCGCCGAGGACGAGCTGCCGCTGCGCTACGCCGGCTTCTCCCCCTGCTTTCGCCGCGAGGCGGGAGCGGCCGGCAGGGACACGCGCGGCATCTTCCGCGTGCACCAGTTCGAGAAGGTCGAGATGTTCTCCTTCGTGGCGCCAGCCCGGGCGGCCGAGGAGCACGAGCGGCTGCTGGCGATCGAGGAGGAGATCATGCAGGCTCTCGGACTGCCCTACCGGGTCGTGAACATTGCCGTGGGGGATCTCGGCGCCTCGGCGGCCAAGAAGTACGACCTCGAGGCCTGGCTTCCCGGCCAGGAGCGCTTTCGCGAGCTCACCTCCTGCTCGAACACCACCGACTACCAGGCCCGCCGCCTCGATGTGCGCTACCGGCCGGCGCAGTCAAAGGGCCCGCGTCACGTGCACACGCTGAACGGCACGGCGGTGGCGGCGGGCCGGACGATCATCGCCCTCGTCGAGAACGGGCAGCAGGAGGATGGCAGCGTCGTGCTACCCGAGGTGCTGCGTGGCTTTGGCGCACCCGACCGGATCGAGCCTGCGGGGTAGCTTCGTGGCGGTTCGAGCGCCGCCTCGTGCAAACTTGACCGGGCACGGGGCAGACCCGGCACGGAGGGGTGGCAGAGCGGTCGAATGCGCCGGCCTTGAAAGCCGGAAACGGGCGTCAGCTCGTTCGTGGGTTCGAATCCCACCCCCTCCGCTG
>JBPCJI010000213.1:0-5073 GCA_051005475.1 Thermoleophilaceae bacterium | reverse complement strand
CCCGGATCGTGGGCAGCACGTGCCGGACGTCGGTCTCCCCCACGACGCTCAGGATCTTGCGGATCGTGCCCGGGCCGTGCGCCAGGCCGAGCGGCCGATGGCATCGACCCTGGTCGCGAGCAGCGGCCGGCCGCGATCTCCGGCTATCTCAGCGCGAGCCTGAGCCCGCTCTCGTCGCGGCTCCCAGGTGCGCCGGGCTTTCGCCGGTGGGGTCAGGCCACGGCGAACAGGCGCCACTCTCCGGGGATCCCCTTCAGCTCGTGCGCGCCGCGCTCCTCGAAGTCGATCCCCGATCCCACCACGAGGTCCTTGACGGTGCTCGAGGCCAGCACCTCGCCGGCCCCGGCCCTGTCCATCACGCGGGCACCGATGTGCACCGCGAGCCCCCCGACATCGTCCCCGATCACCTCCACCTCCCCGGTGTGCAGGCCGCTGCGGATCTCCACGCCGAGCGGGCGCAGGGCGGCGCCGATCGAGGTGGCCGCGCGGATGGCGCGCGCGGGGCCGTCGAAGGTGGCCAGCAGGCCGTCGCCCGTGGACTTGACATAGCGCCCGCGGTGCCGAGCGACCTCACCCTTGACGACCACGTCGTGGCGCTCGAGCAGCGCCCGCCAGCCCGAGTCCCCGAGCTCGGCCGCACGCTCGGTGGAGCCCACGATGTCGGTGAACATCACGGTCGCCAGCACGCGGTCGGGCTCACGCTGGCGCCGGGCGCCGGTGAGGAGCTCCTCGATCTCCCCGATCACGGCCTCCGAGTCGCCCACCGAGAAGAGGCTGTCCGTCCCCTCCAGCTCGACGTAGCGCGCGCCCGGGATGTGCTCGGCCAGATGGCGGGAGTGCCGCACGTCGAGGAAGGAGTCCTCGCGCCGGTGCATGATCAGCGTGGGCACCCGGATCGTGGGCAGCACGTGCCGGACGTCGGTCTCCCCCACGACGCTCAGGATCTTGCGGATCGTGCCCGGGCCGGCGGAGTAGCGCTCCATCCTCCCGGCCCACTCGACGAAGGCCGGGTCGCCCATCCGGCTCGGCGCGATCTCCGTGCCGATCCCACCCAACCCCCACTGGTGGATGAGTGCCTCCACCTGGCGGGCGCGGGCCTCGTCGTCGGGGGGCCAGTCGTAGTCGGGCGCCCAGCGGGTGCGTGAGAAGGTCGCGTAGAGGATGAGCTCGGTCGTGCGGTCGGGGTGGCTGGCGGCGAATGTCATCGCCAGCGGACCTCCCTCGAGCGTGCCCATGAGCGCGGCGCGCTCGGAGCCTGCGGCATCCATCACGGCAAGCACGTCGTCGATCTGGTCCTCGAGCGTCGGCACGCCCTCCCAGGGATCGGACAGGCCGGATCCACGGCGATCGAAGGAGATCACGCGCGCAAACCCGCAGACGCGCTCGAGGAAGGCCGCGATGGTCGGCTCCTCGGCCAGCACCTCGATCTGCCCGATCCAGGTGGGCACGTAGACGAGGTCCACAGGTCCCTCGCCCGCCGCCTGATAGGCGATGTGGAGCTCGCCGCTCTTGGCGTAGCGGGTGTCGGAGCCCATCGTCGGTGAGTCTATGGCCGCGCCCTCGCCGCTCAAGCGCGGGTGGGGCCGGGCCGAGAGGAAGAGAGTGGTCCGGCGACCGATCCGATCTCTCCTGCTCCTCTGCCTGGGCCTGGCGGCCCTGTGCGCGCCGTCCGCGGGCGCGGGCACCTACGCGCCGCCGAAGGGAACGGTGATCCACGGCGGCACGGGCGGCTACGCCGCAGCCGACATCCGGGAGTTCGCCCGCCTGAGTGGAAGCGAGCCCGGCGTCTACCAGTACTTCTTCACCCCGGAGTGGACCAGCCCGGGCGGACGATCACTCAACTGGCAGCGGGGCCTGCTGCGTGAGAGCGCCGCGGCCGGCGTGCGCACGATGTTCCACCTCTCCACCGCCCGTGACGGCCACGGGCGCGCAACGGTGTCCACCAGGGCCCTTGCCCGCGGGGCAGGCGACGGCTACCTCGTCGACCTCAATCGCATGATCGCCGAGTCCGGCCAGGTGGTCTACGTGCGCTTCCTCGCCGAGATGAACAACTTCAACAACCCCTACAGCGCCGTCTCTGGCAGCGGGCGGCGGCGCGGTCGCGAGCACTCCACCCAGGCCTACCGCCAGGCTTTCCGCCGCGCGGCCCTGATCCTGCGGGGTGGGCCGGTGGCCGCGATCAACGCGCGCCTGGGCCGCCTGCGCATGCCGGTGCTGTCCACCTCCGCGCCCGAGCTGCCCCAGCCTCGGGTGGCCCTCATGTGGGTGCCGCTCACCGCCGGCCTGCCCTACGTGCGGGGCAACTCTCCGGGCGACTACTGGCCCGGATCGCGCTACGTGGACTGGGTGGGCACGGACTTCTATGCCAACAGCCCGAACTTCAGGATGTTGAACCGCCTCTACGGGGACCGTCGCTGGCGGGACAAGCCATTCGTGTTCGGCGAGTACGCCGTCTGGGGGCACGAGGATCCCGGCTTCATGCGTGACCTCTTCGCCTGGATCGGTTCGCACCGGCGGGTGGGCATGGCGGTCTACAACCAGGCCGCCGCAAAGAAGCCGATCTTCCGCCTGCGCTCCTACCCCCGTACCGCCACGGAGCTGGGACGGCTGCTGGGCGCGCCGCGCTACGTGTTGCGCCTGGCGCCCTGACGCTACCCGGCGCTCCACGAGGCCAGGGCCCCGCTCTTGTCGGCGGCCCTGAGCTCGTTCAGGCCACCGAGGGTCTCGCCGTCGACGGTGACCTGGGGGAAGCCCGTGAGGCCCGTGACATCGGTCAGCTCGGCCTGGAGCTCCGGGTGCCCGCCAAGGTTGACCTCTTCGAACTCCACGCCCCGCTTCACCAGCAGCGACTTCGCGTGGACGCAGAACGTGCAGGAGTCGGTCGAGAACAGAACGACGTGGCTCGCCATGACTACGAAGGATATCGGGGTCAGATCGCCGCTTCGGGCCTCGAGCCCGCTGGTAGGCTCGGCTCACGGTGGCCCGGCGGCGCGCAGCGAGTTGATGGCGACGGCGCCCGGGGAGCGGGCGGTGCTCGACGCCGTCCCCAAAGGCCTGTTCATCGGAGGCGAATGGCGCGAGGCGGCCGGAGGGGCCACGATCGCTGTGGAGGATCCCTCGACGGGCAGGACGCTCTGCGAGGTGGCCGACGCCCAGCCCGAGGACGCCATGGCCGCGCTGGACTCCGCCTGCCGGGCGCAGGCCGACTGGGCCAGGCACCCCCCGCGCGAGCGCGGGGAGATCCTGCGCCGGGCCTTCGAGGAGATCGGCGCCCGCGCCGGCGAGCTGGCCTTGCTGATGACGCTCGAGATGGGCAAGACGGTGAAGGAGTCGCAGGCCGAGATCGCCTACGCCTCCGAGTTCTTCCGCTGGTACGCGGAGGAGGCCGTGCGCATAAACGGCCGTTATGCGGTCGCGCCCAACGGCGCCGGACGCCTTCTGACGATGAGGCAGGCCGTCGGGCCGTGCCTGCTGATCACCCCGTGGAACTTTCCGATGGCGATGGGCACCCGCAAGATCGGTCCGGCCGTCGCGGCCGGGTGCACGATGGTGGTAAAGCCGGCCAAGCTCACACCCCTCTCGATGCTGGCGCTGGCGCAGATCATGGAGCGCGCCGGTCTTCCCCCCGGCGTCCTGAACGTGATTCCCGCGAAGTCGGCCGGGGCCACCACCGGGCCGCTGCTTGAGGACGGGCGCCTTCGCAAGCTGTCCTTCACCGGCTCCACCGAGGTCGGCAGGAAGCTGATCGGGCAGTCCGCGCAGAACGTGCTGAAGGTCTCGATGGAGCTCGGCGGCAACGCCCCCTTCCTCGTCTTCGAGGATGCCGACCTCGACGCCGCGGTGGAGGGCGCGCTGCTCGCGAAGATGCGAAACGTAGGCGAGGCCTGCACCGCGGCCAACCGCTTCCACGTGGCCGATCCGCTCGCGCAGGAGTTCGCCGAGCGGATCGCGCAGCGGATCGGCTCGATGAAGGTGGGGCGCGGGACCGAGGAGGGAGTGGAGGTGGGCCCGCTCGTGGACGCCGACACGCGCGAGAAGGTCGCAGGGCTCGTGGAGGACGCGGTCGGCAAGGGGGCGAGCGTCCTCGTGGGCGGCTCGCGCGTGGAGGGCCCCGGGTACTTCTACGAGCCCACGGTGCTCGGCGGGGTCACGCCGAACGCGCGAGTCCTGAAGGAGGAGATCTTCGGCCCGGTGGCGCCGGTGATCGCCTTCGACTCCGAGTCGGATGCGATCGCCGCGGCAAACGACACCGAGTACGGCCTCGTTGCCTACGTCTATACGAGGGACCTGCAGCGCGCGCTGCGCGTCTGCGAGGGCCTCGAGACCGGCATGATCGGCCTCAACCAGGGGATGGTCTCGAACCCCGCGGCCCCGTTCGGCGGCGTGAAGCAGTCGGGCTTCGGCCGCGAGGGCGGCTACGAGGGCATCGAGGAGTACCTCGAGACGAAGTACGTGGCGGTCAGCCTCTGAGGGGTCAAGGCGCACCGGCCTTCGGTCGACTGGTCCGTATGGGTCGGTCGGGATTGCTTCTACGTCTGCTTCTGCTGCTGGCGGCGGCCGGCCTCTGGATGCCGGTCTTGCCGGATGGGACCGCCAGGGCCGAGGGTCTCCGTGCGGCCATCCCGCTCGGAGCGGCTATCAACTACGAGCGCCTGCGGCAGGACCCGGTCGAGATGGGCACCTACAACGACAGCTTCGGTGCCTTCACTCCGGAGAACGTGATGAAGATGGAGAGCCTGCAGCCGCAGGAGGGCGCCTTCGACTTCAGCAAGGCGGACGCCATGGTCGCCTGGGGCGAGGCGCAAGGGCTGCGCATGCGTGCCCACAACCTGGTCTGGCACAGCCAGATGCCGGATTGGGCCTCGCGTGACAGTCAGCTGCGCTCACGTCAGGAGATGATCGACATCATGACCGGGCACATCCGTACCGTCATGACCCACTACCGTGGCAAGTTCGCCGAGTGGGACGTTCTCAACGAGGCTGTCATCGAGGATGGCTCACTGCGCACCGCGAGCCCATGGTACGAGCGCATTGGGCCGGAGTACGTCGAAATTGCCTTCCGCGCTGCTCGGG
>JBPCJI010000212.1:0-8719 GCA_051005475.1 Thermoleophilaceae bacterium | reverse complement strand
CGGCGGTGGCCTTAGCTCGTCGTGCTGCCTCCAGGGGCCCATGCCCGCGTGCAAGATAGGCCGCCAGCGCCGAGGAGTGCGTACAACCCGACCCGTGGGCCGCTCCGTCGGGATGACGTTCTCCGGGAATCGCGACCAGGTCCCCGCCGTCAAAGAACAGGTCGGCGGCCTGCTCACGATGCCCTCCGGTGATCACGACCGCGCGCGCGCCGAGTTCGTGTACGGCGCGGGCGAGGGGCTCACCGTCGAGGTTCTCCCCGGCGCCTGCGAGCACGCGCGCCTCCGGCAGGTTCGGGGTGACCACGGTCGCGCGCGGAAGGAGCCGGGTCCGCAGTGCCTCGCGCGCGTCCTGCTCGAGCAGGGTCGCTCCGCTCTCGGCCACCATCACCGGATCGAGCACCACGGGGACCGCTCCCACCAGATCGAGCGCCCGCGCGACCGCGACGATCGTCTCGACCGTGCCGAGCATCCCGATCTTCACGGCGTCGACACCGATGTCCTCCGCCACGGCGCGGACCTGTTCGACGATCACGTCCGCTGGGAGCGGGTGGACCGCCCTCACACCGACCGTGTTCTGAACGGTGATCGCGGTGATCGCCGTCATGCCATGGGCACCGCAGCGCGCGAACGCCTTCAGGTCCGCCTGGATCCCCGCGCCGCCGCCAGAGTCCGAGCCCGCGATCGACAGGAGTCGAGGAGGGGTCAACCGGCGGCGCTCATCGGCTCCGTACACGCAGGGCGATGCGCATCCGATCACCATAGAGCCAGTCGGCATGTCGGCGCCGGCGTGAGCCGCTCAACCGACCGCCGCCGTTCGCCGATATCCGCCCAGGCCGTCGCGGTGCAGGTGGCCTGAGGACTCCAGGCGCGCGAGGAGTGCGCGCGCCTCCCTTGCCGGCACGCCCGCGTGGGTGCACACGCCATCGATTCCCAGGCCGGCCTCGACGGCGTCCAGGGCACCCTGCTCGAGCGGATCGAGCGCCGGCCCCGGCCTGACGCCAGGTCGATCGTCATCACCGGCTCCGGCGGCCGGAACGCGGGAGCCGGCGCCAAAGAGCTCGTCCAGGAGGTCCCGCGGGGAGGTGACCATGAGCGCGCCATCCTTGATCAGCCGGTTGCTACCGGCGCTGAAGCGAGAGGTCACACGCCCTGGGACCGCGGCGACCGTGCGACCCAGGTCCGCCGCAAAGACGCTGGTTATCAGCGAGCCCGAGGGGTCGGCCGCCTCGACGACGACGGTAACGGCCGCGAGGCCGGCCATGATGCGGTTGCGGGCCGGAAATGCCCAACGGTAGGCGCGCTGCCCCGGCGGAAGCTCGGAGATGACCGCGCCGCTTTTCCGGACGCGCTCGTAGAGGCGGCGGTTCGTGCGCGGGTAGGGCACGTCCGGTCCGCCCGCAAGCACCGCAACAGCGGTCCCGCCGGAGTCCACGCACCCGCGGTGGGCGGCGGCGTCGATGCCGAGGGCCAGACCGCTCACAACCGGCACGCCGGCGGCACCGAGGCCCCGCCCGAGGTCGTAGGCCATCTCGAGGCCGTAGGGCGAGGGATTGCGGGTGCCAACGAGCGCCACCGCGGGCTCGGCCGTCAACCGTGCGAGGGCGGGGGCCCCGCCCGCGAAGAACAGCACGGCGGGCGGGTCGCCCAGTGCCAGAAGCGGCGGCGGGTAGTCGGCCGCGTGCCTGCAGACGGCCCCGAGCGACAACGCCTCGAGCTGCCCGCGCGCGCAGCCCGGATCAAATGCGTCGATGAATGCGCGCACCTCGTCGGCGTCATCACCCGCTACCGCGGCCACGAGCTCCTCGTCCGGAAGCGCGAGGAGCCCCGGAGCATGCCGGCGCGGCCGGTCGAGCAGACGGGCGATCGAGGCAGCCAGGCGACCGATGAGGTACCCGCGGCGAAGGCAGGCGCCGCATGCCTGGATCATGCGGCGGCCTCCCCCACGGAACCGAGGCGGTAGCCGAGCGCCTCGTCGATGTCATCGATGACGATCGTCTCCCGGCCCGCGAGGTCGGCGATCGTCCGCGCCAGCCGCAGGACCCGGTCGTGGCCCCGCCCTGTCAGGGCCCCCCTGTCGACCACGTCCACGAGGCGCTGGACCGCGGAGCCCCGCAGGATCGCGTGGCTTCTGGTCGTGCGTCCGTCCATGCCACCGTTGCAGAGTGCCGCGGAGCCGACGAGCCGGTGCAGCTGGCGCTCACGGGCTGCGATCACCCGCTCCCGCACGCGGGCGGAGCTCTCGCCGAGCGACCCCCTCCCCACCAGCTCGACCGCGGGCGGGGCCGAGACCTGACAGACCAGGTCGATGCGATCGAGCAGCGGGCCGCTGAGCCGTCGGTGGTAGCGGGCGCGCTCGGTCGCCGCGCACTCGCACCCGTCGGCCGGGCGCCCGCAAGGACAGGGGTTGCACGCGGCCAGGAGCATCGTCCTGGCGGGGAAGATGAGCGAGTGTTGACCCCGGGTGATCGCCGCGAACCCGTCCTCCAGCGGCTGGCGCAGCGCTTCGAGAGCGGCGCGCGAGAACTCGGCCAGCTCATCCAGGAAGAGGACCCCGCGGTGAGCCAGGGTGATCTCACCGGGACGGGGGCGCGAACCTCCCCCGACGAGCCCCTGCGGGGAGATCGTGTGGTGCGGGGCGCGAAACGGGCGCTCACCGGCCAGCCGCCCACCGAGGCCGGCGACGCTGCGGATGCGGGTGATCTCCAGCGCCTCCTCGAACGAGGGAGGCGGCAGGACGCCGGGGATCCGGCGGGCGATCATCGCCTTGCCGGCTCCCGGAGGGCCGACCATGAGCAGGTTGTGAGCACCCGCCGCGGCGATCTCCAGCGCGCGCTTGGCATCCGGTTGGCCGCGCACGTCGGCCAGGTCCGGAGCCCCCGCGGGAAGCCCCGCTGCCTCCCGGGCGCTGGCGGGCTCCGCCGCACGCCGCTCATGAAGCACGTCGACGATCCGCTCGAGGGACGAGAGACCGAGCACCTCGAGCCCGACCGCGAGCGCCGCCTCGGGTGCGTTCTCCACTGGAACGATGAGCCGTGCGTACCCCGCCTGCCGGGCCGCGAGCGCGACGGCGAGCGCCCCACGTACCGAGCGCACCGCGCCACTGAGCGACAGCTCGCCGCAGACGGCCGTGGCCTCGAGCCGCTCGGGCGGCACCTGCCCGCTGGCCGCGAGCACGCAGACGGCAATTGCGAGGTCGAAGCTCGCCCCCGCCTTCCTCACCCATGCGGGTGCGAGGTTGGCGGTCAGCCGCGAGAGCGGGAACTCGAGCGACGAGTTGAGCAGCGCGGCGCGAACGCGTTCGCGCGACTCCCGCACCGCGACGTCGGGGAGGCCCACGATCGTGAAGGCGGGGAGTCCGCGGCGGACGTCGACCTCGACAGTGACCTCGCGGGCATCGACCCCCTCGAGGCCGAATGTGGCGACGCTTGCGAGCATGCGACGGACGCTACGCGCGCCCAACGCACGCGTGGGCACCGAGCGGTGACAGTTGAGCTACGGGAGCCGGTCATCGCGGTGCGAACTCGTCACCTGGAGCGCCCACAGGGTGCAATTGAGGCGCTAGCGTCATCCACATGGCCGGCGACCCCAGACGCGAGCTCGGAGCGATGGGAGAACGACTCGCCCGCGAGCATCTCGAGCGGGCTGGCTACGACATCCTGCAGAGCAACTTTCGGTGCCGCCTCGGTGAGCTGGACATCGTGGCCGCCGATGGTCGCGCGCTCGTCTTCTGCGAGGTGAAGACACGCGTGGCCGGCGGCCGCTCGGGCCCGGCGGGGCCGCTCGATGCGATCGGGACGAGAAAGCGCCGGCGTCTCAGGCTGCTCGCCGTCGAATGGTTGCGCGCGCCGGAGGCGGGCCGGCCCCACCCGCCGGCGCTGCGCTTTGACGCCATCGGCGTGACGGTGAATCGGGCGGGCGGCCTGCTCGCTCTCGAGCACGTGGAAGACGCCTTCTAGTGGGGTCGTGCGGCGGCCCTCCGGTGCGGTTAGGGAGCCAGGCGCAGCTGCTGGTAGGCGATCGACTGAAATGACATGCGGTGCAGCGGGGAGACCCCGTGCTGGGCGATCGCCGCCCGGTGTTCGGGCGTCGAGTAGCCGACGTTGGCCGCGAAGTCCCACTTGGCGTGGCGGGCGGCGGCAGTGCGCATGTAGCGGTCGCGTGTGACCTTGGCCAACACGGAAGCCGCGGCGATCGCGGCACTGCGACAGTCTCCGTCGATCACCGCGCGCTGCTCGCGGCCGAACTCCGGAACCTTGAACCCGTCGACGAGACAGATGGCCTCGTCGCACGCAACGCGCAGGAGCGCCGCGCGCAGCGCAGCCAGGTTCGTCACGTGGAGGCCCCTCCCGTCGATGCCGCGAACGCAGCGCGAGACCACTGCGCTTCTGGCCGCAGCTCGCATCACGATCGGATAGAGCTCCTCCCGCGCAGCCTCGGTGTGCTGCTTGGAGTCGTTGAGTCGCGAGAGCGCCCGGCGGTCGGCGAGCGTGAGGCGGTCGAGGTCGAAGAGGACGGCGGCCGCCACGAGCGGCCCCGCGAGCGAGCCCCTCCCCGCTTCGTCTGCCCCGGCCACGAACCGCGCGCCGAGCGCGCGATCGAATGCGAACAGCCGCCGGCCGCTGTGGGCGCGCCCGCGGGCCCGGCGCGCGGCCCTTGCGCTACGAGTGGCGACCTTGGCCGGTGGTGCACCCGCCTCCGCGCCGGCCCCATTCGGCGTGACTGGGGCGGCTGTGCTCGGGTCACCCACGGTGCGGCCGACTATAGGCACGAGTGCGGGCGGAACGGCAGGAGGCCGCTAGGACACTAGAGACGGCCGATCCTCTTGGGCGGCCAGTAGGTCATGAATGCGTTGCCGATCATCCACTTCTTGGGGATCGGCCCCCACTCGCGACTGTCCGCGCTCGCGCCCCGGTTGTCGCCCATCATGAAGTAGTGGCCCTTCGGGATGGTGATCTCCTTGGGCATGTTGCAGAGCTCCGCGCAGGGCGTGCCCTTGTTGATGAACGGCTCGTCCTGCCGCTTTCCGTCGATGTAGACACGGTTGCCGATCACCTTCAGCCGGTCACCGGGCATGCCCACGATCCGCTTGATGAAGTTCGTCTCGGAACGCTTCTTCGTCGGTCGCGGACACGGCATGTCATCCGGATTTCGGGGGTTGCCGCACACGTTCTCGTCGGCGCCCTTGGGTGGTTTGAAGACCACGACGTCGCCGCGGTCGGGATCGCTGAAGCGTCCGCTCACCCGGTCGACCAGCACGCGCTGGCCCACCGCCAGCGCGGGGACCATCGACTCGCTCGGGATCCTGAAGGGCTTCACCAGGAACGCCTGGATGCCGAGCGCCAGCCCCAGTGCGACGGCGACGATCGTGACCAGCTCGACCAGCGAGCCGGTCTTGCTCTGCTCCTTCTTCTCGCTCTGCTCCTTCTTCTTGCTCGCCACTTTCACCCTTGAACCGATCCGGTATCGCCGTGCGCCGCTGCTAGGCGGGGGGCTCTTCGGCGGCCGCCTCGCTCTCGGTCGCGTCACCCCCGTCAGCGGGGGCCTCGGGCGCCGGCTCAGCTAACTCCTCGGCGCCGCTGTCCTCTGCGGTCAGCGCCTCTGCGGCGTCTGCCTCCGGGGGCGGCATCGTCCCGTCGGCGTACACGTCCTCCTCCTGGCCGGTGAACCGGCGCTCGCGCACCCGCGCCCCGCGCCCGACACGATCGCGCAGGTAGTAGAGCTTGGCGCGGCGGACATCGCCTCGGCCGGCCACCTCGATCCGCTCGATCTTCGGTGAGTGCACGGGAAAGGTCCGCTCCACCCCGACTCCGAAGGACTGCTTACGGACCGTGAAGGTCTCCCGCGCGCCGCTTCCCTGCCGCTTGATCACGATCCCCTCGAACACCTGGGTGCGCCGGCGGCTTCCCTCGACGACCTGGAAGTGGACGCGCAGACGGTCGCCCGCCTGAAAGACGGGAACCCGGCGCAGCTGTGCGCGCTCGATGTTGTCTATGACACCGCTCATGGCAAGAAGAGGAGCGCGATCGCCGGCACGGCGCGTCGGGCGGCGGCGAATGGTAGCGAAACACGGGCCCCGGGCTTCGGGCTGTCAGCCGCCTTCGGCGCCGCGGCTGCGGCTGCGTTCCAGCCGCCACTCCCGCACACGCCCGTGGTCGCCCGAGAGGAGGACGTCCGGCACGCCGTGACCACGCCAATCCGCGGGCCGCGTGTAGTGCGGATACTCCGGGGACCCTGACAAGGCCTCGCTGAACGACTCCTCCACCGCGCTGGTCTCATCGCCCAGGGCACCGGGAAGCTTTCGCAGGACGGCATCACAGATGACCATCGCCGCCAGCTCACCGCCGGCGAGAACGTAGGGGCCGATCGACACCACGTCGGTGGCGAGCTGATCGTGAACCCGCTCGTCAAACCCCTCGTAGCGACCGCACAGGAGCGCGAGCTCCTCCTCCTCCGCGAGCTCGTCGGCGAGCGCGTCGTCGAACCGGCGGCCCCCCGCGGCGAGCGCTATCACGCGGCGACCGCCACGCCCATCGATCGGATCGGCTGCCCACCGCTCCCGTAACGCCGCAGCCACCACATCGACACGGATCACCATCCCGGCGCCTCCCCCGTAGGGGGTGTCGTCCACCTGGCCCGACCCGAGAGGGGTGGTCGCGCGCAGATCGACGGCCTCGAGCGTGTGGCCGAGGCCGGTCGCGTTGCGCACATGGCGCTGGGTCCTGAACCAGCCGAACCAGTCCGGGAACAGCGTGAACACGTCGATCTTCAATCGGGCCCCTGCTCGAGGCCGAGAAACCCTCGGTCCACCTCGATTCGGCCCTGGGCGAGATCCACCGACCTGATGGCGTCCGAGATCATGGGCACCAGCGTGCCGTCCTCGAGCTCCAACACGTCACACGAGGGCGCGTGGACCACGCGCGTCACGCGTCCCAGCCCCGGCACCAGGCAGCCCTCCAGGTCCGCGGCCAGCCACTCCTCGGCCTGATCGAGCGGAGCCTCCGTGGCCCTCACCAGCAGGAGCTCGCCACGCAGCGCCTCGGCGCCTGCGCGGTCGCCCACCCCGCCGAGCCGGACGAGAGGGCGCTCACCGGTGCCCGCGCGCCGCTCCACGAGCCGTTCGATGCCCGCGACCCGCACCGGCGTTCCCACGGCAAGGGCATGTTCGGGCCGCTCGACCTTGAAGCTCCCGTCGAGCCCGTGCGGCCGGCCGACGCGGCCTGCCGTGACGAGACGACCCTGCATCGGCATCGCGGCGTCAGTCGGAGTCGACGACGTCAACGAGCACCCGGCGGTTCTCCTTGACCGACGACGCCCTCACGACGGTGCGCATCGCTGCGACCGTCCTCCCTCCGCGGCCGATCACCTTGCCCGTGTCCTCGGGCGCCACCCGCAGCTCGAGGACGATCGTGCCGTCGTCCTCCTCGAAGGAGTCGACCTCCACCTGGTCGGGCTCGTCCACCAGCGCACGGGCCAGATAGGCGAGCAGGTCCTCCATCCGTGGTGCCCCGGCTAGCCGGACTTCGCGTCGGGGGGCTCGGCAGCCGCGCCGTCTCCGCCGCCGGCCTCGGCCGGGGTGTCACCTTCCGAGGATTCCGCGACGTCCGGCCCGGCGGTGGCCTCCGAGGCCTCAGCGGTGCCCCCCGCGGCCTCCGAGGTGGCCTCCGGAGCCTCAGGGGTGGCCTCGGTCGCCTGCTCGGGCGTGGCCTCGGTCGTCGCCTGGTCCGGCTTGGCCTCGACGGCAGCCGCGGGCGTGTCCTCGGCCCGCATCAGCTTTCTCACCGTATCGCTCGGCTTTGCGCCCAGCCCCAGCCAGTGATCGAGCCGCTCCCGGTCGATCACGATCTGGGATGGCTCGGTCTGCGGGTTGTAGTGACCGATCATCTCGATGAAGCGGCCATCGCGCGGCGAGCGCTGGTCGGCGACCACCACCCGCCACATCGCGTTCTTCTTGCTGCCCACTCGCGTGAGCCGGACTCGGACGGACATCCGGGAGAGGTTACCCACTGCGGCGCCGTGCCGCGGCTGCGGCCCCCGAGCGGCGGAGCCGGTCAGGCGCTCAGTCGGATCGCAGGCCGGCCGCGGCGTGTGCCTCCTCGGTTCTGTTGATGAAGATCTCCATCCGCGCCATCCGTCCCTCGAGGAAGTCGAACAGCCAGGCACAGGGCACCTCCAGATCGACGCCGCTGCCCCGCCCGCGCATGTGGACACGACCGATCACCAGCAGCCTGTCGCCGGGCGCTTCGACCGTCTCGGCGATCGCGGCATCCCATTCGTCGAAGGAGTCCAGGACCTCAGCGGCCCACTCACGGATGCCCGCATAGCCGTGGTAGACCCGATTGACGAGCTGTGAGACGACCTCTGCCTGCGGGTGGATGGCTTCGGTCCAGGGCTCGTAGTCGCCCTTGCTCCAGCGGTCGAAGGTCTCGCGGATCAAGTCCTCGCGGCGGCGAGCGCTGTCCTCGCGACCCCCTGCATGGGGCTCATCCCGTTCCGTCACACCCACATGATCCCCATCCGGCCGGCTACTGGACCTCCACCTCCTTGAGCATGCCCTCCTGGTGGTGCTCCTTGCCCTTGCCGTCCCGGTCGGTGGTGAAGCAGACGAGCGCGTTGCGGCCCTTGGTCAGCTTGAGCTGGGTCGTCAGCTTGCGCTTTCCGTCGAGCACGGTGGTGCCGGCCGCCTTCTCGAAGTCGAGCGGCGGCGGACCGGAGGGCTTCC
>JBPCJI010000211.1:0-13955 GCA_051005475.1 Thermoleophilaceae bacterium | reverse complement strand
AGCTTCATCAGGGCCTCATCCGCCTTTCGAAGGCTCCCACGCGGTTGCCAAAGCCGCGCGGCTCATCCCAGGCCCGACCCCCGGGGGGATGAGCTGGGCGAACTCCCTGGCTTTCGTCGCAGGGCTCGCCGCGGGTGTTGCGGTGACGCGGCGCCTCCATGACGATCCGGAGGCGGGGCTCTGGGGGGAGCGGATCGGTGCGACCCGGATGCGCTTCGCCAACCTCCCGGTCGGGGGGACGCTGGCCATCACGGCGTCGCTTGTCCTTCCGCCCCGCGTGGCCGGCACCGTCCGCGCGCTCGGGGCCGGGGCGCTCGTCGGCGCGGTGGGCTGGGCCATCGTCGACCCGCTCCCGCCACTGCCGTAGCGGGGCGAGCGCGCGCGCTCTGGGTCATTCTCTAGTCTCGTTGGCTTGACCTCGAATCCGGCCCTCGATCAGGAGCCCCCCCGCACGGGCCGTGTCTGGCTGCGCACGGACGATCCGCGCGAGCCCGAGCTCGTCTTTTCCTTCCCGATCGACGCCGAGCTGAACGCGGCCGTAAAGCGGCTCCCGCGCCGCTGGTTCGACTGGCAGCGAAAGCACTGGCGGGTACCCGCGGATCCGCTCGCGGCAAAGGCCGTGGCCGAGCTGCTCGCGCGCTTTCCCGAGATCGTGCCGGACCCGGCGGTGCTGGTTTGGATGAGCGACTCCGACCGGTGGCGCGCCATCGTGTCGGTGGCGGCGCTCGAGGGCCGCGGCGTGTTCGTCCTACGTACGCTCTCCGGGGACCCGCCCGGGGATCTTCCCGGCGAGCCGTCGGCCGAGGCCGAGGACCGCCGGCTCGTTCCGTTCAGCCCGGAGAACGCCGCCGAGCTGCGCGGCCTGGAGGGCGCCGACTTCGATGACCTCGCGCGCGCGTGCATCCGAGAGCTGGCGCGTGGACACCGGCCTGCGCCGGCCGACCTCGCGCTCGAGATCGACATGGACGGCGAGCCCCAGCTTGCGCTCAGCACGCGTTGGGACCCCGGGCCGGCGCAGGCGTTCAGGCGTCTGCCCGAGGCGCGCCCCGTCGCGCGCCACGGGCGCTTCTTCAACCGCGCGGCCGGCTGGGGGGTGGAGGTTCCCGCCGACCCGGCGTTGGCCCACGCGGTCACCGACTTCATCGCCGAGCATCCGGCAGTCGAGGTGGAGGAGTCCGCGCGCGCGGTGCTCGAAGAGCTTCTGGTCGAGCACGACCGGGCCGCGGCGACGGTCGCGCTCTCCCATGCCGAGGACGCCGAGCTCGACGGTCTCCAGCTCGGCGGCGAGCTGCATCCGTTCCAGCGTGCCGGTGTGCGCTACGCGCTCGAGCGCCGGCGCACGTTCATCGCCGACGAGCAGGGGCTCGGAAAGACCGTCCAGGCCCTCGCCGCGCTCGAGGCAGACAACGCCTTCCCGGCGGCCGTGGTGTGCCCCGCGAGCATGAAGCTCACCTGGGAGAGGGAGAGCAACAAGTGGCTGCCGGGCCGGAGCACGGCCATCCTCGAGGGGCGGGGCGGCGCCTGGACGCCGGAGGCGAAAGCCGCCGAGATCCTGGTCCTCAACTACGACATCCTCGAGGCACACGCCGACGAGCTCGGCCGGCGAGGGCTCAAGGCGTTCGTCCTCGACGAGTCCCACTACGTCAAGAACCCGCGTGCGCGGCGGACGAAGGTAGCCGTCGAGCTCGCCGCGGGGCTTCCGGACGGCGCGCTGCGGCTCGCGCTCACCGGCACGCCGATCCTCAACCGGGCAGACGAGCTGATCGCCCAGCTGCGGGTGCTCGGCCGGCTGCACGAGTTCGGCTCCGGTGCCCGCCTCACGCGCCGTTTCCGCGCGGCCGGGAGCGACGACCGCCTGCACTGGAACCTGCGCGCCCGCTGCTACGTGCGCCGCACCAAGCAGCAGGTGCTGCCCCAGCTTCCGGCCAAGCGGCAGGAGACCGTCCCGATCCTGCTCTCGAACGAGCACGACTACCGGCTCGCGGAGGAGGACGTGATCGCGTGGCTCCAGACCCTTCCGCTCGACCTGCGGACGATCGACGCCAAGGTCGCCGCTGCGCTGCGCGCCGAGCAGCTCGTGCGCCTCAACCAGCTGCGCCAGCTGGCCGCCAACGGGAAGCTGCCGACGGCGCTTGCCTGGATCGCGGACTTCCTTGCCTCGGGCGAGCCGCTCGTGGTGTTCGCCGAGCACATCACGATCCAGCGAGCGCTGGTCGAGCGGTTCCCTGAAGCCGCCCACATCCTTGGCGCGGACTCGGGACGACGCAGGCAGGAGGCAGTCGACGCGTTCCAGCGCGAGGACGGGCCACAGCTGATCGTCTGTTCGATCAAGGCCGCCTCGCAGGGCCTCACGCTGACGCGCGCATCCAACGTCGCGTTCCTCGAGCTCGACTGGACTCCCGCTCGCCACGACCAGGCCGAGGACCGCCTGCACAGGATCGGTCAGGAGAGCGCGGTCACGGCGTGGTACCTGCTCGCCCCGAACACGATCGACGAGACGATGGTGGCGCTGCTCCAGCGCAAGCGCGCGCTGATCGACGCGGTGACCGACGGGCAGGTTCGAGACGAGGAGCCGATGGTGGCCGCGGTCATACGGGAGCTTCGCGCACGACCGTTTCGGCACCTGCGGGTCGTGGCTTGAGGCCTCAGCGAGCGCGGACTTTCTTCATCCGCTTCTTTGGCACGTGCTCGACCACGTAGAGGCGTCTATCCCGGCGCTCGGCGAGGCCGGCCTTGGTGAGGCGCTTGAGCACCACCCCGCAGCGCTTGCAGCGCGGAGTCGAGCCGCAGCACCTCTTCTTGGCCTTCACCTCCCTTGCCACTTCGCGGCCAGCCTAGCAGAAGTTAGGGGCACCTAATATCCGAATCCGTTGCCGGCGGGCGAGGGGATCCGCCTCAGGCGACTCCTACGTACATCGGGGCAGGGGCGTAGACTGTCAAGTTGACGTGCCACCGCCGGGTGCCCACGCCCCCTGCATCCTGTGGCCAGGAACTTGGGGGCACCGAAGGAAGTCAATGAGCGACAAGACCGATCAGCAGAAGACCCCGAAGCCTGATGGGTCGGCGTGGAAGGCTCACATCGAGGGCCTTACGCAGCGCAACGCGGAGACGACCAAGGCCGGCCGCAAGGATCGCCAGGAGCACGAGCGCGAGCGGGCGGCCTCGCAACGGGCCTCTGAGCTGAGGCAGATGGTCGCGCTCAACAAGTCCGGCGGGCCGCGAGGGAAGTCCCACAGCAAGTAGCCCGCGCTCCGGCGAGCACGTTGTCGGCATCGCTCAGGGGCCTGCGCAGCAGCTCTCGCCGCGCCAGGCCGAGCGCCCCTCCCATACGGCCACGCCCGCGATCACGAGCGCGGCCACGGGGTCGAGCCACCAGAGGCCCAGTGCCGCGTTGCCCACCAGCCCGACCAGCAGAGCACCCGCGAGGTATCCGCAGAGCACGTTTTGCATCCCCTCCCCGCGGGTGGCACGGGAATCCAGGTGCTCGCCGACCCTGCGCTTGGCGATCCCCAGCAGAGGCATCCCCACGGCGCTCGTGACTGCCAGGCCGATTCCGATCCAGCTCGCCTCCGGGCGGTCTCCCTCCAGCAGCGCATGCAGCGCTCCGTAGGCGACGTAGGGGGCCAGGAGAAAGAACTGCGCCGCCACGAGCCTCTGCGCGCGCCGCTCCGCATGCTCCGACTCCTTCCGCGAGCCGGTGAACCGCCAGATGATCACGAAACTCGCCAGCCCCTCGATCACGCTGTCCGCCCCGAAGCCGATCAGGGCCACCGAGCCGGCGGCGATGCCCGCCGCCACGGCCACCGCCCCCTCCGCGCCGAGCCACACCAGACCGAGCCACGACAGCAGCCGCGCGCGCCGCATGAGCGCGGCCCGGTCGGGGCCGGACAGGACCGGGGGCGGAACCGCGAGGGCGTCTGCGGGCTGCACGCTGCCCGAGGCTAGGGCCTCGGTCCACGTCCACCAAGCACATGCTCGTGAGAGTCATTCTCGGGACCGGGCGGACGCCCGCGCTCGCGCTCTGTCACTCTTCCGGGTCGCATGGCACGACCGACCACCAAGGAGCAGGGCAGGGCCCGCAGGCCCGGGCTGCGCGGAGAGGCACGTCGCTTCTCCAAGCTACCTCGAGAAGAGCTCGACCGTATCGATTACAAGAACGTCGCGCTGCTGCAGCGCTTCGTGACCGAGCGCGGCAAGATCCGCTCGCGCAGGGTCACGGGGCTCAGCCGCCGCGACCAGGTGCGGATGGCGCGCGCGGTCAAGCGCTCCCGCGAACTCGGTCTGCTTCCGTACAGTGACTCCAGCGGGGCGATGGAACGCAGCGGCGGCCGCGGCCGCAGCCGCGATCGCGAGTAGCGGGCCGGAGCGCGGCCGCAGTCCCCAGTCGCGATCGGGAGCAGCAGCCCGGGCCGCTGTCGGCAGAGACGCCGTTGCCGTCTTGTCCCGGTAAAAACGAGAATCGTTCTCAGTATGCTGCTCGGCCATGGGGTCGAGGAGCTTCGCGGGCGCGGCCTTGATCATGGCCGCCGTGGTTGGCGGCTGCGGCGGGGGCAAGCCGAGCGCGACGACCCGGGTAGTGGTCGCGACGACGACCCAGGTCGGCGACCTTGTGCGCAACGTGGCCGGCGCCCGAGCGGAGGTGCGACAGGTGCTGGCGCCGAACTCCGACCCCCACGACTACGAGCCGCGCCCCAGCGACGCTCGGGCGGTGGCCGAGACGGGGGTGGTCTTCCGCTCGGGCGGGGACCTGGACGGGTGGCTCGACGATCTCGTGGACAGCGCCGGCGGGGAGGCCGAGGTGGTCACGCTGATGGATTCGGTCCGCACCCTGGGAGACGATCCGCACTGGTGGCAGGACCCCCGCAACGCCGAGCGCGCGGTCCGCGCCATCCGGGACGGGCTCTCCAGGGTCGACCCGGAGGGGGCCACCCTCTACGCGCGCAACGCGGCCTCCTACGCGAAACGGCTGCGAAGGCTCGACCGCTCGGTGCTGGGCTGCATCACCCAGGTGCCCCCGGCCCAGCGCCGGCTCGTGACCACGCATGACGCGCTCGGCTACTACGCGGCTCGCTATGGCATCGAGGTGATCGGTGCCCTGATCCCCTCCCTCTCGACCGAGGCCCAGCCCTCGGCGGGTGACACCGCGAAGCTGGTGGAGCAGATCCGCGAGCAGGACGTGAAGGCCATCTTCCCGGAGAGCTCGCTGAACCCGAAGCTCGAGCGGGCGGTGTCCCGGGAGGCCGGCGCCCGGCTGGGCGAGGCCCTGTGGGCGGATACGCTTGGGCCCGAGGGATCAAGCGGCGCGACCTACATCGACTCGATCGCCTCCAACACCGCGGCGCTCGTGAAAGGTCTCAGCGGCGGCGAGAGGAGCTGCCGGCCGCGGGCATAGGGTCAGCCGCCTCCCGGCACACGGGGCACTCGCCGTGGAGTGTCACATCGTGGGCGGCCACGGCGAAGGACACTCGGTCCGAGAGCCGGTGGATCGCCTGCTCGAGGCCATCGTCCTCGAACCCCTCCACCTTGCCGCAGGTGCCGCACACGACGTGATGGTGATGCTCCCCGCCGGGATGCGCGGGCTCGTAGCGGGCCACGCCTTCGCCGACCTCGAAGCGCTGGACCAGGCCAAGCCGGTCGAGCAGATCGAGCGCGCGGTAGATGCTCGCCAGCCCGACGCCGCTGCGTTTCTCGCGCAGCAGGTCGGCGAGCTCCCGGGCGGTGACCGAGCACCCGAGCTCGGCGAGCCCGTCGATCACCTCGGCGCGCGCGCCGCTTGAGCGGTAGCCCGCGCTCGCGAGGGTGCGAAGCGTGTGCTCGGTCCAGGTCCCGGTGGCCGCCGTGGTGTCCACAGCCCAAGGGTAGCCCCGCGCCGGGGCGCCCTCGCCGGTACTACCCGCCGGCCGCTTCGAAACGCTCGGTCACCTTCGCCCAGTTCACGGTGTTCCACCAGGCGTCGATGTAGTCCGGGCGCTTGTTCTGGTACTTGAGGTAGTAGGCGTGCTCCCACACGTCCACGCCAAGCAACGGTGTCTTGCCGTCGGTGATCGGGTTGTCCTGGTTCGGGGTTCCCACCACCGCCAGGCCGGTGCCGTCGTGCACGAGCCATGCCCAGCCCGAGCCGAACTGGCCCACGCCGGTCTCCTTGAGCTTGTCCTGGAACTCCGAGAAGGAGCCGAAGGCCGATCCGATCGCCTCGGCGAGCGCGCCGTCAGGCTCGCCGCCGCCGTCGGGGGACATCGACTCCCAGAAGAGCGTGTGGTTGAGGTGGCCGCCGCCGTTGTTGCGCACCGGGCCCCGCTTGTCGTCGGGGACGTCCGAGAGATTGGCGATCACGTCCTCGATCGGCCGGTCGGCGAGCTCGGTTCCTTCCAGGGCGCCGTTGGCCTTGTCGACGTAGGCCTGGTGGTGCTTGTCGTGGTGCACGCGCATCGTGGCTTCGTCGATGTGGGGCTCGAGCGCGGCGTAGTCATAGGGAAGCGCAGGTACCTCGTACGGCATGGGCAACCTTCCTTTCGTAGTGGCGCAGCGAGTCTAGACGGTTGATTCCTGATTCCCGCACCCACGGATGACCCGCCATACCTGCGCCGGATCGCCACCCGCGCCCGCGCAGGTACTACCAGTACTTCAACCGCGCGGAGGAGCGGCTTATCGTTGCTCTCAACGCTGTACGTCCCGAGCGCGAACTGCGCCGCTTGGAGCTTGATGGGGGCCATGGCTTGAACATGAATCAAATGGTGCGGATGAGAGGACTCGAACCTCCACGTCCCGAAGGACACAGGCACCTGAAGCCTGCGCGTCTACCAATTCCGCCACATCCGCCGGCGGCCGACAACGATAGCCAGCCGCCCGTCATGGGGAAGGGACGTTGGCCCGGGCCGGGGAACGTCCCAGCCGGGCTCAGCGGCGCTGGGAGCGCAGCTGAGGGGTGCGGAAGACGTAGTCCCACACGGGGGCGCTCACGCCGAAGCCGCGTGTGTCGTCCTGGAAGTGGTGGCGCATGTGCAGCTCGTGGAGCAGCTTGCCCGGCGGCGTGCGCGCCGTGTGGTGGTGCAGGTGGTAGTGGGTCATGTCGTAGGCCAGGTAGCCGGCAAAGAACCCCGCGCCCACGAGAAAAGCACCGGGTGCGCCGAGGGTGAGCGCGAAGAGCCCGTAGAAAAGAGCCGCGAGGGGAAGGCTCACCGAAGGTGGCATCACCAGCCGCATCGGATCGTTGGGATGGTCGTGGTGGACCCCGTGGATGATCCAGTGCAGCCGCGCGCCGAGGCCGTCCTCCGGTTCGAAGTGGAACACCAAGCGGTGCATCCAATACTCGGTGAGCGTCCAGAAGAGATATCCGCCGAGGACCCAGGCACCCGCCTCGAGCGCCGGAGTGCCTGCCTGACCCAGCCCAAAAAGCCACGCGATGAGGGGCGCGAAGATGAGGGGTGGCACTACGGGGTGCACCCGGGAGAGACGGTCGAGCCGGTCGGACTCGAACATCCGGGGAGAGGCCCTGAGGATGTCGCTACGACGTGCCTCCACTGACGCCGAATCTACCAAGCCCCGGGGACGCTGGTTCGCGGTCGGGGCGCCCTCGGGAGCAGCGGGGGCCGGCGGGACAGTTTCGGTGCCCCGCCGGCGTTCAGATCACGCCCCGCGCGTGGACGTGCCGGGCGGAGTCCCGCCACGCTCGGAGTCGCCGTCCATCTCCTCTTCGGAGGGGTCTGTGTCCTCCTCGGGACGGCGGGCCTGGGACTCCTTGTCGTGGACGAGCTCCGCGTTCGGGCCGAGTGCCGGATACTCGGGCCGGCCGTCGCCGATGTTGCGGCCGTCGCCCTCGAGTGCCTCGTCGCCTTTTGCCTTGCCGCCGGGGTGTTCGCTTTCGTTCATCGCGCCGCCTTTCTTCCGTCTGTTGCGGTCGGTTTTCACCTACCCACCGGGTGTCCAGGAAAAACCGGCCTCTTGATTGGACTAAAGGTTATGCGCCGCCGGGCCGATAGACCCCCTACCGTCATGCTCGAAACACTCGCAACCCTCGCTCTCGGCGCAGCCATGACGGCCTTCGCCATCTTCGCCGTGCTGCTCAACGAGGGCGAGCGCTCCGCCCGGCCGCGCAAGGTCAGGGGCCGCAGGAAGGCCTTCACGAACAGCCATGGCCAGGAGCGGCATGGCTCGACACCGATATTCAGCGCCCCAGGTCTCCTCCCGGGTGAGGAGCCGGCTGCCGCCGGAGCACCGACGGGGCGAGCCAACCAGCGCAGGCTGGCGGTGGGAGAGTTTCTTTTCGGCGCGCTCTTCTTGAGTGGCACCGCGCCCATCGCGTTCGCCGAGCTGGCACGAACCGCCGGAGACAGTGGGCTGGACATCTCCCAGGTCCTCAGCTGGTTGGCGCGCGCAGAGGAAGGGGGCCTGATCGAGCGTGTGACCGACCTGCCCGGGGAAGGCGAGTCGCCGGGGCACCCCGCCGTGCGGCTCACGCAGGCCGGAATGGACGTGGCACGCAACAACCGCCGCGGCGCCGACCGTGCGACCTCGGTCGAGTCCGATCACGTGATTTTCGGGGCGGATAGCTCCCGGGGCTGAACCTCGGCGGACCGCCTCGCTCATCGGGGCTCGGAGAACCAGACCCCGTACGCCGAACCTTCTACTCAGCGGACGCCTACCGCGGCACTGGGGGCCGGAACCTTTCGTTGCGGGTCGCGCCACAGGATCCGGACGAAGCCGGCGGTCGGGACCCGCACCACCGCGTCGATGTAGCCGCGGGGGTTGCGCACGAGGAGGTTGCGCAGCGTCTGCCACCGGCCGTCGCCGGCGGAGTATTCGATCCTGGCCAGGATCGGCACCCTGTTGGGACCGGGGCGGTATCCGCCGAAGACGCGTACTGCCCGGCCCCGCTGGATGGTATGGATGGGTCGCAGGTAGTGCAGGAAGAACGGCTTGAACCGAGAGTCCTGGGTGAAAAGGCCGGACTGCCAGCTGATCCAGCGCTTCTCGTCCTCCTCGTCGAGACCCAGGACCGGTCTGTCGTCCAGGAAGAGGAACTGTGCGATCGATGCCACGCGCGGGTTGCGGTAGGCCATGTACTCGCCCCAGGAGGTCAGCGGCCCCTGTCGCGCCGGCGCGACGCCCGACACGGGGTCGGGCGGAGTGGTCTGGTAGCCGTACTCGGTGATCCAGATCCCCATCCGCTCGCGCCGCCTGCCCCCCCACAAGAAGGCGGCATGGTCCAGCGTCCTCGTCAGCCGCCCCAGGTTTCCGATCGGCACATTGTCCTCCAGCGGATCGCGCCAAGTGGGATTCCGCCACCTTCGGCCCTCGAGGCTGTAGGCGTGGTGGGCATAGCCGCTGGCTTTGAAGAGAGCGGGGTGCTCACGGCTGAACTCACGCCGGGCCCGGCGGGATGCAGGGCAGCCGCGCCGGCTCGCCGCGGCCCCGGTGTAGGGCGTGAGGCCGGCCTGCATGCAGTACAGCTCGCGCACGAACTCGGCGGGTGGCATCGACTTGAGGAGCTGGCCGGGCCTCTTCTGCCCGCGCGGCGAGGTCTCCCCGATGAGGATCAGATCGCGCTCGTGCCCGGAGATCTTCAGTCCCGCCCACGCGGCGTCCACGAGCTTGCGGTAGTGGTGGGGGGCGGCGGCGATCATGTCCTTGGTCGTCTTCGGGCGGTTGTCCACCCAGATCGGGAGGAGCCAGCTTGGGAAGTTCGGCTCATTCCAGATGGACCAGCCATTTACGCGTGGCAGGCGGTGCAAACGCCCATTGCGATCGCGGATCGGATACAGGCCGGAGTAGCGCAGGCCTACCGCTGTCGCGAAGTCCTGGAAGTCACGGGCATCGGGGCGAAACAGGCCCTCGCGGCCATGCCTTCCGGGCGTGGCCCAGGCAGGCGCGGGGCCGGTGAGGGTGAACAGCAGGTCCAGGCCGTGTCTCTTGGCGAGCACGACGATGTTGTCGTAGGGCTCCCAGGCGCCGGTCGGGTAGGCCTGTGGGAAGCGTGGTCCGGGCTGAGGGAATCGAGGTCTGCCCTGGCTGGTGGCGGCCGGCGCGATGTTGCTCCAGAGCACCGACACGCGCAGCCGGTCGACACCGATGGCCTTCAGGAAGCGCAGGCGCTGATCGAGCTGGACTGGGCGGGCCCCGAGGATCTGGGGGTCGTCCTGGAGTAAGGACTCCTGTGTTGCCGATGCAGCTGCAGGGGCGCCTGGCGCCAGCGCCGCGGCGGACGCCAGCAAAGCTGCCGCTGCGCGGCCGCGGTTTCTGATTCGGTTAGTGGCCAAGGTTCTGTCCTGCCGGCCACTTCCTTGGCCGGCGGGTCCGCAGGACCGTAGCGGGGACCGCTCGTTGGCCGGGCAGGCTCAGGTCTCGTCGTCGAACGCGGCTGCGGGCCCGGTGGAGTAAGACCCGGTGAAGGAGACCACGCCCGGATAGGGGTTGCCTATCAGCAGCCCGGCTCCTTGGCGCTTGGTGTTCTTGGGGCTCGCGGTGAGCTCGATCACCACGTCCGCGAGTCGCAGCTCGTCCTTTGGCGGATTCTGGTCATCGACGGCATTCTGGTCGAGGCCCTCGAGCCACCCTTCCGCGCTCTTGGCCACGGTCTCCCATGCCGTCGGGTCAACCTCGCCGGGCGTGGTCGCGGAACCCTGCCCGGCCTCCCCGAGCGTGACCTTTACCCATACGAGAAAGGTCCGCGGCTTCACGCGTGCCTCCAGCTCCTTGCATACCGCTCGGTGCCACTCATCTTGGATCTCGTCGCTCATCGCTTCCCTCCGTTCGCTGCCCATAGCGTGACCGACGGGGCGGCCACCATGCGTGGCGGGTGTCTCAGCCGGGCCGGCGGCCCCGGCGTTTGGGCGATCAGGCAGCCTCGCGCAGGGCGGCCAGCTCGCCGGATTCGGCAAGGCGGCGCAGCGCCCGGGTCTCTATCTGACGCACGTTGTCTCCCGACAGCCCGAGCCGGCGGCCGGTCTCGCGCAGGCCGGTGACGTCCCTCCCGCCGATCCCGAAGCGCAGCGTGAGCACGTCCCTGTCGGGGCTGGGCAGCTCGCTGACCACCCGCTGAACAGTCTGCTCTCCCAGGTCCTGGGCCACGCGGAGGTCGGGGCCGTCGGCCTCGTCGGCGATCAGATCGCCGAGGGACGTGCCGCTCTCCTCATCACCGATACCCCGGTCCAGGCTCGCGGGCGACTGGTCGGCTGCGCGAATGTCCCGCACCTCTTCGGGGGATAGCTCAAGCACGTCTGCCAGCTCTTCGCCGGTCGGCTCGCGCCCGAGCTCCGCGCCCAGCTCACGCTCCTTGTCGCGGATCTTGCGTGCCTGGCTGGCGATGTGAACGGGCAGGCGGATGGTCCTGCTGGAGTTGGCCAGGCCGCGCCCGATCGCCTGGCGGATCCAGAGGGTCCCGTAGGTGGAGAACTTGAAGCCCCTGCGCCAGTCGAACTTCTCCACCGCGCGGATGAGGCCCAGCATGCCTTCCTGGATCAGGTCCCCCAGGGGCAACCCCTGACCCTGGTACTTGCGCGCGATCGAGACGACGAGCCGCAGGTTCGCGTTGATCATGCGATCCTTGGCGGCCACATCACCCTTCTCGATGAGCTTGGCAAGCTCGATCTCTTCCGGCCCGGTCAGCAGCGGATGGCGCATGGCCTCGTTGAAGAAGAGCTGGACGGAGTCGGTGGAGACTTCCGATGCGATTGTCTCAGGCAGTTTGAGTCCTTCGTCTCGTGGTTCTGGCTGGGAGCCACTATACCTTACTAATGATAAGTTTGCCACTCGCCGCCGCAGATTGCCTCGCCGATCTCTGGGGGGGGGCGGGGGCGTGCGGGCGGCGCTAAGTGCCAGGCACACTTACCTATCGGGCTCCAGTGGGATACAAGTTGCAGGTGGCGTAGCCGCGGCCGCGCCGGCGTCGCACTGGCCGGCCGGGCTGTATACGAGCAAAGGAGCAACACGCGATGAGAATGCCATTTGGGAGGAAGAGCAAGGTGCGTGGCGGGCAGCGCGAGTCAAGCGTGGGTCGGAGGTACGAGTCCACTGACAACTCGCTGCCGGGGAACTGCGGATACCTGACTTGGGGCGTGCAGTCAGACCACCCCGCCCGGTTCACGTACATTCGGCCTGACGGCCGGGAAGATGACGACCCGCGGGACGTGCCGGATGAGGAACGCGACGCCGAACCGCCCAGTCGCCGTCCCGTGCCCCGCGGGTTCTTCGGCCCGTAAGGCCGGGCCAGACTCGACCAGGAGACGTCTTCGGGGGAATCCCTCGGTCATCGGTATCGGGCATCAGCCTCGCAACGGTTGGGCTGATTCTGATGATCGTGGGTGCAATTGGCCTGCTCGCCTCGCTGTTCATGGCGAGCGCATGGAATGACCGCCGGCATGACCGTGAGGTCGTGGTGGATCGCGGGGGGCGCACGCTGTAGCTCCTCGGATGGGGCGGTCGCCGCGGTGGTGGACGGCTGCGGCCGTTCCCCGCGGCGGTACCGACGGCTCGGCTGAGAGATCGGCATCGCTCCCCCTCCCCCACAGGAGGGGGCGCCCGCCGATCAGGGGTCAGCCGGACCGGGCTTCGACCTGCCTGACCCGTCCCCCGAAAGAACCCGGGGAAGAGCTAGTCTCGCGAGAGATCGGGTCAACGGACACGACTGGGAGGAGACCGGTGGAGCGCGAGCATGATCAAGAGGAGGACGTCGAGAGCGCGGAGGGCGAGAAGGCTTCGAAGGTGTCGGAGAAGGTCCCCGACGAGGTGAGCGGCGACGGGGCCACCCCGCTCGGAGGGACGGACGAGCATTCCGGCGCACCCGGCCCTCACGGGACCGACTGACCCTGGGGTAGCTCTGGAGCGACGACCACGGCGCCAAGGCCCAACACGACGCGTTGGAACACTCATCGCTTCATCGACCGAGGAGTAGGCGAATGGCCCAGACCAAGGCTCAGCGCAGCGAAGCAGCAAAGAAGGCAGCCGCCACACGCAAGCGCCTGGATCTAACCGATTTGAGAGAGCCCCTTCTGCAGGTCCTCCTGGTTCATGACCGGTGTAAACGTCAGCCGGGCGCGGAGGGTCTGAAACAGCGGCTCTGAGATGACCGGGATGTCACTGGGGTCCTTCAGGTCGAACACGAAGTACGCCGTCCTAACTCCATCCGCCGGGCTGAAGTAGGCGGCCTCCGGTTGGAGGCGCTCTGTGGTCTGCTGCATGATGCCGGGCATCTGCCCCTGACTGATCGCTTCATTCGCCGCCTCAGTTTCCATCTGGACCTTCAAGAGCGTGCGCATTACTCCCCCCTCATCGAGACTCGGTTAGCGCGACCCTAACCGCTCACGGAGCAACTCGGGGATTTTCTTGCGCGGCGGCTTGACAAGGGCGTACAGGTGGGGCCCCCTCAGAAAGCGAGCGCCTGTCCCTTAGCGTGCCCCTCGGCGCCGGTGGGAAGCCGCAATCCTGCACTGCAAGCGGGTTTTCGGAGTACCGCCACGGGGATTCGAAGTGCCCGCGGCGGTTCGGCGGTTTCGGCTCTACAGTGCGGAATCCCGCTCTGTGACTGGCGTTGCGGGCGCTCCGAGGTTCCGGTTGTCTCCGGTTGAATCCGGTCCTGAGGGGGACTGTGTCCCCCTTGAGTCCCCCTCGGACCGGAGCAGGTAGGCGTCGAGCTGGCCCGCGGCTTCGTGCTCGGAGCCGGGGAACAGGTGCCCGTATCGGTCGAAGGTGATGGTCACCGATGCGTGGCCGAGGTATTCGCTCAGAGCCTTGGCGTTCAAGCCTGCCGCGATGCCGAGGCTGGCGAAGGTGTGGCGGCACTCGTGAAGCGTGATCGGCTTGAGCTTCGCTTCCTTCCACGCGGTCAGTGCTCGGCGCCGCACGTTGGTCGGCTCAAGCGGATCGGTGGCCGTCACGCCGAAGACGAGCGCCTCGCCTTCGCGGGCGGTGCTGAGTTTGTGCTCGAGCAGGTGGTCGCGCAACCGGCCAGCGATCGGGAC
>JBPCJI010000210.1:0-4229 GCA_051005475.1 Thermoleophilaceae bacterium | reverse complement strand
CGCCGGGTCGATGGCGCGGACGAGTTCGAGCAGCCCGTAGGCGGCCAGGCCCGCCCCCGTCCACACGCAGAGGTAGCCGACCACGAAAAGCGCCGTCGCGTCGGGGGCGGCGCCCTTCCCACGTGCGCGGTGCCCCTCCCGCAGGCGGTCGTACATGAGCACGGTCGGAGCGACCGAGGGGAACATCATTGCCGCCATCATCGCCACCCAGACCGTGACGTAGAAGCCGAGGCCGCCGAGGCCCATCCCGGGCGACGCATCCATGCCGCTCATCCGGTCGTTCGTGACCAGCCAGGCGACGACTGCGAGCGCGAGCAGCGCGCCGAGCAACGCGAGCTGGGCGCCTCCGAGCCGAGACGTCGCCCGACGGGCGCTGAGCCGGGCTGTCTCCAAGGCTAGCCCGCCCAGGAGAACGGGTTGGCGAAGCCGGAGCCTCCCTCGAAAGCGAAGTCGATGCCAAAGGCGCTGACGTGGGATGTAGTCGCCTTGGCGATCGTGAGGTCCTCGCCGGCCGGGTGGAAGATGCCCACGAGCCTTGCGGGCTCACCGTTCTCCTTGCCGAAGGGCACCAACTCCTGCACCGCCACCTCGCCGTCGTCACCGACCTTGATCCGGTGGGTCCCGTCCTCATGGGAGACCTCCATCGCCACGCGTTCCAGTCCGAGCTGCTCTCCGACCAGCGGTACGAGTGCCCCCATCGGCCCGCCGAGCTGGCCGCCGAACACGGCTCCCAGCTTGTCCGCCTGCTCGTCGGACGCCCGGTCATCGATCAGCACGCCGAGTCGCCAGTTGCCCTCGCTCATGACCTTCGGGGTGTCGATCATCGCCGCGACGGTCAAGTCGCTCACGTTCACGCCATCGACCTCACCAGACTCGACCTGGAAGACGAGAAAGGCGTTGCAGCGGTCCCGGTCTGCGCCGAGATCAAGCGAAACCGTGCATGGGCACGGCACGTCGCAGGAGCAGTTCTCGAAGTACTGGCCCTCGATCTTCCAGGCCATCCTGTCCTCCTCGGTTGTTTGGTAACCGATTCTCCTCCCGGCAAGTCACCCGAGTCAAGGCACCCGCCGAGCCGCCTACATGCTCACGTCGGTTGAGTCACCCCTGATGCCCCTACCCATGACCGCGACCACTCGGGCGGGCGCCGGCCAGCCCGGGGAAGTCCGATGTCGGAATAGCCGCGTCCGCGGCCGCCTTCCATCCCACGACCCGCGCCCTGACGGATCAGGCGCTCTCGTCGAGCCGTTGCCCCAAGAGCCCCACGGCACGGCGGTCGTCCTCGACCGGGGTGTTCTTCGTGCGACGGTCTCTGATCAGCGCGACGACCCGCTTGCGCCCGGCACACTTGGAGCACGGGTGATGCCCGAGAGGGAAGAGCCGGTCGACGAGGGCACTGCTTTCGTGCCCACATGATTCACAGCGAAGCTCTGCGATCAGGGCCATGACACGGGTATATCACCGAATTGGCGGCTTTTCCTGTTTTTGATCCGTGGCTGGACGAATTGGCCACCCAGGCGGGAGGGTTTGGCGGCCGCAGTGCATCGACCGCTCTCGGAACTGAGCCTTCCGGACGAGAGTGGACGAATGTTCGGCTGTTGTTTTTCCCGCGGCGGCCGATGCTCTTTACAAGTCATGGCACACGTGCGACGCCCCCATGCTTTCACCGAGGACTGCGACCTCGCATCGCGCACTGGCGCGGGGCGCCGCGACAGCGACTGGGGTGGATGCCCAAGGACCCACGAGGAGGATCTGGCCTGGGCGGCAAGGCGGGCGGCAGTGAGCATCGCGGCGGCGGCGATGTACGCACGCGATGGCGGCACGGCTGCGCACTCCGACGACGTGGTGCACCTCTGCGACGCCATCGCCGAGGAGCTTGGTGTCCACGGTCACGACCGCGCCGAGCTGCTCGCCGCGGCCCAGCTTCATGATGTCGGGAAGGCCGCCATCCCGCAGGACGTGCTCGACAAGTCCGGTCCTCTCGATGACCGCGAGTGGATGCTGATCCGCGATCACACGGTCGCGGGAGAGCAGATCGTCGACTCCGTGCCGGAGCTGCACGATGTCGCGCGGCTGGTCCGCCATAGCCACGAGCGGTGGGATGGCGGCGGGTACCCCGATGGGCTGTCCGGCGAGCAGATTCCGCTCGCGAGCCGGATCGTCTTCTGCGCCGACGCCTTTCACGCCATCCGTTCGGACCGCCCCTACCGTCAAGGTCGCACCGCACGGGCCGCGCTCGACGAAGTGGAGCTCAATGCCGGCTCCCAGTTCGACCCCGACGTGGCAGAGGCACTTGTCAAGGCAGCCGGGCAACTGAGCAGCGCAACCTCTCCCGACGCCCGGGGCCTCCCGGCGACGCTGCGATCGCGCAGGGTTATGTCACTCCTTCTGACACTCGCCATCGGCGGCAGCGCGCTGGCGGCCGGGGGCTTTCATTGGCTCCGTGGTGAGAGCGACACGGGCGCGAGGAAGGCCGTCTCGACGTCGGGCTCGACGCATGACCCAGGCGGCGACGGGAGCACGCCGAAGGCGGGGTCCGCGACGAAGCTCGGGTGGCCCGGGAAGTCGGGGTTCCCCACGGCCAACCAGGCGAGGCGCAGCGATGCAGGGGTGCCCCGATCGGCTTCGAGCACGCGCGCGCCCGACGGGCAAGCGAACTCGTTGGCAGGGCGCAGGCGCCGCACGGCGCGGACGTCGCCGGCCGGCGCCCCCGGGGCTCCGCCCGCGGTGCCAAGGCGCCGTCGCGCTCCTGGCCCAGCGAGCCCCGGGCGCTCCGCGGAGGCGCCGCGGCGCCCGGCCCAGCCGGGCAAGCCCATCGGCGGTGCGCCGGGCCGGTCCGAGGAGGCCCCCGGCAGGCCGAGCGAGCCGGTCAACCCGCCTGCGGCGAGATCTCCGGGCGCCGCCGTCAACCGCTGAGCGTCAGACACCTTCCACATCCTGCACCGGGGTTCGACCCGCTGCAGCACGCTGCCGAGTGCGCGCTGTAACGTGACAGTGGTGAGTTCCAGGCGATCGAGGCTTCGCGTACCGGCGAGCCTCGTGGCGATCCTTGCCGCCGTTGCCGCCTTTGCCGTCATGGGCTGCGGCGACGGCAACGACGGGCCCGGTGGGTCGGGCGGCCCCGGTTCCTCCGGGAGGTCGAATGGATCCGACCTGCCTGACGCAGAACCGGCGGAGTCACCCGCAGAGTTCATCAAGCAGTTCGAGCTGTTCACCGGGGTTCCACTCAAGCCCGTGAAGGGGGACGTCTCGGGAATCCGCCTCGAGCTCCCGCTGAAGCCCAGCCGCTTTGCCCGCTTCGGGGCCTATGCCCTCATCTGGACACGGGACGACGGCAGGCGAAAGGCCCTCCTCGGGCGCGGCCGCCCGGATGGAGACGGCATCTACTGGCAGCCTGCCGGCACCAGCTTCACGGCGGTCAAGCCGTTCGGGTCGAGGCTGATCCTCAGGTGGATCGGCCGGCCTGCCAAGCGGACGACCGCCCAGTGGGACCGTCTCGAGCGGGCGCTGGAAGCCGCTTCGCAGGGGAAGGCCTCGGTGCTGGAGCCGGCCGAGCGGCCCTGCGACGACGCTGGGCTCGATCCCCTGGAGGGCGATTCCGGGGAGTGCAGCGTGAAGGGGATCCCGGTGACCTTCGTGGATGCCGACGAGGAGCTCTCGACCCCTGCTCTGGAGGCTCGCGTGCTCGGCGTCGGGACGACCGGCAAGCTGAGCAGCCCGGGTCTTGCGCCGTTGGTGCCGGATGGGCGTTTCCTGATCGTCGCCTACCGCGTGGTCAACAGCAGCCCGCACCCCATCCGCTTCCTGCAACCCCAGCTCAGGTTCGCCGGGAAGACGCTGCCGGAGTATCCGGAGGCCGCATTCCTCCTTCCGCGCTCGCGCGCCCTTCCGCTGCCTCCCGGGGCCACCCTCGAGGCCCGCACCGCCTTTGACATCCCGTCCTCCATGGACCCCCGCGCGGGAACCTTTGTCGTGCCAGGCGCGCGCAACGGCCGCGACGATCCCTCGCTCGAGCTTCATCAGGGCCTCATCCGCCTTTCGAAGGCTCCCACGCGGTTGCCAAAGCCGCGCGGCTCATCCCAAGCACGACCCCCGGGGGGATGAGCTGGGCGAACTTCGCTGCGTCGCGGGGGATGCCCGGGCGCAGACCGGTTTGCCTATGCGTTCGCCAGAAACCTGACGACGTCCTTTCCGTCGATTTCGAGCGCGCGGGTTTCCTTGCCGTGGCACAC
>JBPCJI010000209.1:0-4562 GCA_051005475.1 Thermoleophilaceae bacterium | reverse complement strand
TCTTCATCCTGGGTGGCGTCGAGGCGCTGATCATGCGCTGGCAGCTCGCGGTGCCCGACGGCACGTCCGTGTCGCCGGAGACCTACAACGGGCTTGTCTCGATGCACGGCACCACGATGATCTTCCTCTTCGTGGTTCCGGTCTTCGCCGGGTTCGCCAACTACTTCGTCCCGCTCATGATCGGCGCGCGCGACATGGCCTTCCCGCGGCTCAACGCGCTCTCGCTGTGGCTGCTGGTCTTCGGCGGGATCGCCTTCTACGCCAGCCTCTTCTTCGAGCCGCCGATGGCCGGCTGGACCTCCTACACCCCGCTGTCCGACGACGCCTACCTGCCCGGTGGCGGCGTGGACGCCTGGATCTTCCTGATCCACCTCACCGGGCTCTCCTCGATCGTGGGCGCGATCAACTTCATCGCGACGATCCACAACATGCGCGCGAAGGGCATGGGCTGGGGGCGCATGCCGCTCTTCGTCTGGTCGATCCTCGTCTACAGCTACCTGCTGGTGGCGGCCCTCCCGGCGATCGCGGCGGCGGTCACGATGCTGCTCACCGACCGCCATTTCGGCACCGACTTCTTCGATCCCACGGGCGGTGGCGACCCGATCCTGTGGCAGCACCTATTCTGGTTCTTCGGCCACCCCGAGGTCTACATCATGATCCTGCCCGCCTTCGGGATCATCTCGGAGATCCTTCCCGTGTTCGCCCGCAAGCCGATCTTCGGCTACAAGGCGATCGCCGGGGCCACGGTGGCGATCGCCTTCATGGCCTTGACGGTGTGGGCGCACCACATGTTCACGACTCCGAGCGCGGCCGTCGTGCTCGTCTTCTTCATGCTGTCCTCCTTTGCGATCGGGGTGCCTACGGGCATCAAGATCTTCAACTGGATCGCCACACTCTGGCGCGGGTCCATCGTCTTCAAGACGCCGCTCCTCTTCGCCGCCGCGCTGCCGGCCCTCTTCGTGATCGGCGGCATCTCCGGAGTGATACTCGCCGTCTACCCCGTGGACTGGCAGCTCCACGACACCTACTTCGTGGTCGCCCACCTGCACTACGTGCTCTTCGGAGGCTCGGTGTTCGGGATCTTCGCGGGCCTCTACTACTGGTTCCCGAAGATGTCGGGGCGGATGCTCTCCGAGGCGCTCGGGAAGCTCTCCTTCTGGGTCATGTTCGTGGGCTTCAACCTCACCTTCCTGGTCCAGCACTCGGCCGGGCTGTCCGGGATGCCGCGACGGATCTATGACTACCCCGAGTCGGCCGGCTGGTGGGGGTACAACCTCGCCTCCACGATCGGCTCCTTCATGCTCGGGATCGGCGTGCTGATCAGCGTCGTGAACGTGCTCCGCTCGATCAAGAAGGGCAAGATCGCCGGAAACGACCCCTGGAAGGGCAACACGCTCGAGTGGTTCACCCAGTCGCCGCCACCCGACAACAACTTCGACATCGTCCCGCGGGTTCGGTCGGTCGAGCCGATGAAGGACATCCGGCGCGAGGTCATGAAGGCCGGTGAACCGGAGGGCACCGTCGCGCAGCCGGTGGCATCGGGCACGTGAGCTCCCCCACCCCGGGCTACCGGCGCCTGGCGCTGGGCACCGCGATGGCCACGTTCCTCCTGATCCTCGTCGGCGGAGTCGTGCGCGTGTCGGATTCGGGCCTGGGCTGTGGGCCGGCCGGGTCGGGCCTCAACGGCTGGCCGTTCTGCAACGGAGACGTCGTGCCGGGCCTGGACCTGAACTCGATCATCGAGTACAGCCACCGCTCGCTCGCCGGGATCGTCGGGATCCTGATGATCTGCCTGGCGGTCCTGTCCTTCCGCCGCTACCGCGCACACCGCGGGCTCGTACGGGCCACCTGGGCGGCGGTGGCGCTCGTGATCGCCCAGGGGCTGCTCGGCGCGGCCACGGTGGAGAAGGACCTCGACGAGGGCCTCGTGGCCTCCCATCTCGGCCTCGCGATGGCACTGCTGGCGCTCACCGCCTACATCTGGCGCGCATCGAAGCCGGAGAACCTCGGCGCGGAGGCGGCCGACGGGGGGCCCCGCTTCAGGGGGCTCTCGATCGCCGCGAGCGGCGCGATCCTCTGCACGATCGTGGCCGGCGGGTACATGGCCGGCACGCAGAACTACGGCCGGGCGGGCTACCAGCTCGGAGACGGTGCCCACCACGCCTGCGGCAAGGAGTTCCCCACCTGCAACGGTGACCTCCTGCCCTTCGGCCAGGCACGGCTCGTGGACATCCACCTGACGCACAGGGTGTTCATGTACCTCGCTTCGATCCTCGTGACAGCCCTCATCGTCCTTGCGCTCCGGCGCCGGCCGAGCCCCGGCGTGGTGCGCAACGCGCGGATCGCCGCGGGGCTGCTCACCGCCCAGATCCTCGTCGGCGCGCTGAACGTGTGGCTCGACGAGTACGAGGCGATGATCCTGCTGCACCTGGCGCTCGGCACCCTCCTCTGGGCAACGCTCGTGGGCCTGACGCTGCAGCTCTACAGGGTGGCGGCGCCGCAGGAGTCGCCGGCGGGCGCCTCGCGGGCATCGGCGGTCACGGCATGACCGGCTCGGCAATCGCGGCGGCGGCCCCGGGGCTGCGCCAGATCCTCTCGGACTACGTGGAGATGACCAAGCCGAAGGTCCAGTCGCTGCTGCTCTTCACAACCGTCGCGGCGATGCTCATCGCGGGCGACCCTTCGCTGTCCCTGATCGCGCTCACCTGCATCGGCGGGTACCTCTCCGCCGGCGGCGCGGGGGCCGTCAACCACTGGTATGACCGCGACATCGACGCGAGCATGAGGCGCACGGCCGACCGCCCGGTCGCCTCGGGCAGAGTGGCGCCCGGCGCGGCACTCGCGTACGGCATCGCTCTCGCGGCGCTCGCCTTCGCGGTGCTGGCGATCGGGGTGAACCCGCTCGCCGCGGCGCTCTCCCTCTCCGGCTTCCTCGGGTACACGCTCGTCTACACGATGTGGCTCAAGCGCTCCACCCCGCAGAACATCGTGATCGGCGGCGCCGCCGGCGCGGTCCCGCCGCTGGTGGGCTGGGCGGCGGTCACCGGGGGGCTCGGCTGGACCGCGCTCTACCTGTTCGCGATCGTCTTCTACTGGACCCCGCCCCACTTCTGGGCGCTGTCGCTGCTGATGAAGGACGACTACGCGAAGGCCGGGGTGCCGATGCTGCCTGTCGTTCGCGGCGAGCGCGAGACCCGCAAGCAGATCCTCCTCTACTCGTTGCTCCTCTACGCGGTAACCCAGCTGCCCTTCTGCGCGGGCGGCTTTGGCGGCATCTACCTGGCGGCGTCGATCACGCTCGGGGGCGCCTTCATCTTCGGGGCGGTCCGGCTCTTCCGCCGCGCGGACCGGCGGGCGGCGCTCTGGCTCTATCTGTACTCGCTCGCCTACCTCGCGCTGCTGTTCGCCGCGATGGTGGCCGACGTGCGGCTCTGAGCGCGAGGATCGTCGAGCGCCATATCGGCAGCGGAGGCGAACTGCTGAGCCCTCCCCGTGCGCGCCCTACCTGTCGGTGCGCGAGCGCTGCAGCTCGCGCTCGAACTGCGACTGCTCGAACTCCTGGTCGGCCCGGATCACGTGCATCACCGCGTTGATCAGCGCGAGGTGGGTGAACGCCTGGGGGAAGTTGCCGAGGTGGCGCCCGGAGCGCGGGTCGATCTCCTCGGCGTAGAGCTGGAGCGGGCTGGCGTAGGAGAGCAGCTTCTCGCATAGGGCGCGGGCACGCTTGAGCTCGCCGATCTCGACCAGCGCCGAGACCAGCCAGAACGAGCAGATCGTGAACGTGCCCTCCTCGGACTGCAGGCCGTCGTCGGTCTCCTCGACCCGGTAGCGGAGCACGAGCCCGTCCTGGGTCAGCTCGTCGGCGATCGCGAGGACCGTCTTGCGGATGCGCTCGTCGTCGGGCGAGAGGAAGCGCACGAGGGGCATCAGCAGCACGGAGGCGTCGAGCTCCTCGGAGTCGTAGTGCTGAGCGAAGGCGCCCCGCTCTTCGAGCGCGTTATCGCAGATGTCGGCGTGGATCTCGTCCGCCGCCTTCTGCCACTCGTCGGCGCGCCTGCGGTCCTCGCGGATCTCGGCCAGCCGCGCCCCGCGGTCGAGCGCCACCCAGCACATCATCTTCGAGGAGGTGAAGTGCTTGGGCTCGCCGCGCACCTCCCAGATCCCGCGGTCGGGCTCGCGCCAGTGATCGAGCGCGTCCTCCACCTGCTTGACGAGGATCGGCCACATCCGCTCGGGCAGGTGGTCGCGCGACTGGGTGTGCAGGTACACCGAGTCGAGCACCGCCCCCCAGACGTCGTGCTGCTCCTGGTTGTACGCGCCGTTGCCGATCCGCACCGGCTGCGCGCCCTCATAGCCGGAGAGGTGGTCGAGGAGGCTCTCCTCCAGCTTCGACTCGCCGTCGATTCCGTACATGACCTGAAGCTGCCCCTGCTCCGCCTCGGCCACGTCGGCGATGAAGTAGAAGAAGTCGTTGGCCTCCCAGTCGAAGCCCAGCGTGTAGAGCCCCCAGAGCATGAACGTCGAGTCGCGGATCCACGTGTAGCGGTAGTCCCAGTTGCGCT